>JBDSDI010000019.1:0-10391 GCA_039920645.1 Bdellovibrionota bacterium
GGGCATCCTGATTTTGAAAGCCTTAAACGAAAATAATGTGCTTAGAAACGCCGAACTTAAGAAGCTTGTTCCAGGGATTTCCGAGAAAATGTTGTCGCAGACGCTAAGGCGGCTTGAACGCATCGGGTTTGTTGCGCGAGAAAGTTATCCAGAAGTACCCCCAAGAGTGGAATACAGGCTTTCGAAAATCGGAAAACAAAGTTCGAAGACGCTCGTTGAATTATGTGACTTGGTGGAAAGTAATATGCGCATGATCGCTCGGCACATGCTTGAGTACGACTATTCAGATCATGCCCGTCCCTGGCAAAAACCTCGACGCTGAAGTCACAGGTATAGATCTAAAGCGGAACGATTATCGTCGGATTTTGCGATTTACTAAAAATCTTGCGTCATCGATATCGCCGTAAAGGCGCAAATATAGGCCGCACGGAAACTAAATGATTTTCATCTGATCGCTGTGTCGATTTATCTTCATAATTTGGCAGCAGTTTCGATAAAGTACGCTTTTAAAAAAGGCCCAAGGACCCAAGGCAAAGCCCGGTCCGCGGGAGAAACAAAAAGCCCATGCATCCGGTGAAGCTCGCGAAGCCGTTGCTCTTCAAATCAGGAATCACCCTGGAGGAGTTTGATTTCCTCATCGCGCGCTTTTCGTTGCACATCTCCCGTAACCGGCAGGCTTCGGCAAAATTCGGCGAGTCGCTCGCCCGAGAGGGGAAAACCACTTTGGTCTCGGAGTCTTCGCGGATTGGCATCCACTTCTTCAATCCACTTCGCGAGCGATTCGGCTTCAGTCGGGGTGACCATAAAACGTGCCAGAGGTAATTCGGATATGGCTCTGGTTTCTCGTGTGCCTTCTTCTCCTCCCGACTTGTGAGAAATTGTCGGGACAATTTCGAGAACAGAACTTCCCATTGATTGTTTGCTCAAACGATACTGTGCGCTGAGTGCACTGGGAGCATCGAGGTCGACATCCTCTTTTCCATGGAAATAACCGAGGTACAGTTCAGAGGGAAGCGTGTATCCACCTGGGCTACTTTTCATGGCATTCAGCAGAGCGACGGCGGCCCGATAATTACGGGCAGCGACAGTATTTTTTTCATCTACAGAACTCTTTTCGTCGTCGAGCTTTTCAGAAAATTCTTTTTGAAACTTTTCTTGAAGCTTGGGGTCAAGGTAGCCTTGGCGGTACTGATTTGTTAACCGTGCTTCGATTTCCGCTTGTTTTTTCTTGCTAATCGCGTCTGCTGCAAAGGATGCACTATTATAAATTTGCCCTTCATCCGGCCAGCCCTTAATTTTCCACTCGTCGAGAATCTTTTGAGCTTCTAGCGGAATCGTATGCTGAATCTCCATCTGCTTGATGAATGCCAATCGCTGGCGTTCTGCGGAATCACCCAACTGGGTTCTTGCTTCATCGCCCACGACGATTCGCAACGCCCACTCTTTCTTACCGGCTACATCGGCAGCCCGGACGAGGGGACCTTTCTTCACGGCCTCCTCGAGATTTTTCTGGATAGCCGCCCAATTTTTGGGGTCGAAACGAATTTCTTTCTGTTTTCCGACGAGAGCGTCGAGCACCGATGACGGACTGCAGTCCGGCTCTGCTGGTTTTTCCCTGACGATATTCGAGGCCTGTTCGTCACAAGCTAGCGCGAGAGTCTTAGCGTCGGTGCCTTGGAGATCAATACGCTCCATTCCACCTTTTAGCGAGGGTGTGAGGCCGACAGTCGTGGGTCCAACCTGGATCAGGTAGGTCGGCAAAGCTTCGACCTTCGTTTCTCCCAAACTCTTAAGATGGAGCTGCGCGACCGCGTCATCGAGGTTTTGCCTTGGTGTGATCGAGGGGTCGAGGGACTTGAACGTCGCAAGAAGAAAGGCTCGTTGCTCCTGAATTCTCGTGAGCTCTCCACCGAGTCCTTGGATAATGTTGCGAGCGGACTGCGCGCCGCTAATCGCAGCGAGTAGTCCTGCGCGGTCCGCATCGGAAAGGCTTCCGTTGGGGTTAAAAAGATTCTTGTTCTCAGGCGAAGCGGCCAGAGCATGAAGCCGGGTCGATTCGGCCGTGTGTTTGGCCAACAGCTCTCGGGCGCTTCGCATTTGCTCGACGTTCGCTCTTTCGGATTCGTTCAAGGAGTGTGAAAAGCTTCGGAAGTGATCGCGCATCCCGGTTGCGATTTTTTCTGGGTCTTTGGTTTGCGCGTGCAGTTTCCGAAGCGGACCGAGGAGCAGGGTTTCCACTTTCGGATTGGGCACCAGTCCGGTGTGGCCGAGCTGATCGCTCTCAGGCTGCTCTGCCGCTGTACGTGTTTCGCATAAGGCACGACACGCATCAGCGAGCGAGCCCACGAGTTTCCCGGTTCGGGGATCGGCACTGCAGGCCGAATTGGCTTCGACAAAATCCTCGCTCGAATTTTTGTCGACGTGGTCGGACGTCGCAGCGACTAGACGCGCCGAAGCGCCGACACCAAGAAACGCAATAAAGCCAAAGAGCAGTTGCTTCATAGCGTGATTTTATCATTTATCGGTATCGTCACGAAGAGTGAAGAACGAGCTTCACTCAATCTTAACGTCAGTTCCCTGGCGATGAATTACGGAGACTTATTTCCCTGCCGGTCTCACGCGCGAGGGTTCCACTGCATCGAAGGAATCTCCGATGCGCACTTCGCTCATATACGAAACGTAAGTATGGGGGGTGTCGTCGCGATAGAGTCCGAATTTGAATACCGGTCCAACGTTATCTTTGTAGTCGGTCTGACCGCGGTAATTCACGACGCGTTTCCCGTTCCACCAGGCTTCGATCAGACCGTCGGATCCCGAAGACCATTTCGTGTGGACCACGAAATCGCTCCAGAGCCCAAGTGGGAAATCCTTGATCTCCAGAAGCTTCTCCTCGTGATACTTTTCCGGATCTTTGACCACTCGAAGCTCGCTATAGCGCAGACGTATCGAAAGTTTGCCTTCAGCGAAACGAAATTGAAGAGCAGGGCTGCGGTCGACCTCACCTAATTTTTTTTTCGTGGGGGCCCACCACTGCGCCAGGACCAGGCGCTTGTTCTCGATTGGAAAATTCGCCGGGAGATAAAGCGAGAACCCGTAGTATTTCTCGGAGTTCATGGGCATGTGTCCGCCAGCCCTGATTTCGGAACGGAAGCTGGATAGTCCGTCGTCCGACAGGTAGCTCTCGCCCTTGCGCAGCTCGAATCTTAAAGAGTCCGCGTGATGGCGACGGGGAGCTTGCACCCTTTGAACGGAGTAGGGCTTGCCGGGGCTCTGTGTGCGCCAGCCTTTGGCGTTGAGCGGATTCATCCAGTCCTTAGAGTCGGGCGGGGAAACCAGCGGGTGGGCACACGCGGTCATAAAGCACACCAAGAAGAGGGAGCTCGGAATAGAGAATAAGATTTTTTTATTCACCGGCAGCACTTCAAAAATGGCGCAGGCCGAGATTCGGTCGATCGCTTTTGTAAACATCGAGAAGAACGAAATCATCTAAGGATAACTATGAACTAACTGCGATCTAATGTGAACCAAGATGCCCTGAAATCAGCGACTTCGTGTTGGAGTTGTAACGAGCCGTGGGATCGGCAGGGTGCACAAATCACTCGACAAGCTCTCTCATTTTCCTCTAGGCGAGGACCCAGATTTGGAGATTCAATATAATGTTTAAGAGAAGTCTACTCGTTGGTTTTTTACTTTTGAGCCGTGCCGTCTTCGCAGGGACCGTCACCTGTACTCTTGATGAAGCCCATGAGTACTGGGAAAAAGGCACCGTCGTCACGATTGAAGAACATCGGGATCAGAAAATGGCGATCGGGAAAGTTATTGCGGGCGAACTTCATTACGAGATCAGCTCGATGGACGAGGGCGATGAGTTGGCTCTTATCTCTGAAGGCTCGAAAGACGGTTGGGACGTAAGAAGCTACATGGGCTCAAATCACGACGATTCAAATTTTGTCATGACCTTGATCAGTCGCGTTCCAGGCGAGCATGAGTGGCAGGGCGTTAACGAAAGTGACGAGCAATCTCGCCGCGAAGTGAGGGTGAGCATCGAGCTTCTGGTCGATAGCAATCTCGATAACGACGGGTTACCGGCCTGGCTTCGTTGCGAGTCGTCGCCCTAAATTTTCGCCTGGGTGGGACTGCACAAAATTTCTTATTGACACATTGCATTAACTAACTTAGTTCCACTCCTTGCAAAGACCTCAACAGAACCTCAATTGCTTAAGGAGTATCCATGAAACATGTTTATTTAGCTGCTGTCCTTGGAACGATGATTTGTGCCCATGCGCGTGCCGACGGCGCGTTGCAAATGACCGGTCCTGATTCCGCCACCGCTATGTATGACGATCATTGCAGCAACGGAGCAAACGTCATTGAGAAGACTCGTACTCAGTTCATCAATAATATGTTGGCGAATCCCCAATCGAAGTTGGGTAGCGTCACCGCGCAACTCGCGACCGTCGAAGACGGAATTCAAGCGACTAAGGGTGTGTTGACCAAGTGGGTTCAAACGTATCATATGCGGATGGGCTGCGGGACCAATCAAAACAGCTTCTCAGCGATAATCCAAAGTTACGACACCATGAGCAACTCCCATGTCACCGTTTCAAAGTATCTGGTGACTGTAGATGACGATGATGAATCCGGCACCCGCACGCTCAAACTTCGTGACATTCAGCCACTGAATGTTCGTCAAGAAGACTAGTCGTTGGCTTGAGTGACCCTAGAATCTAGGGCCACGTCTGGATCAAAAATTACGCGATTCAATAGCAAACGCCGATTGGGACTGAAGTCCGAATCGGCGTTACTCATTTCCCAAGCCTAAAGGGCTGATGCCCTTTTACAGACTAGTGTTTAACTGAGAAGTAAAATGATTTTTCAAAATACATATTAAAATAGTCTGAGGTTCTTTTAAATGGCACCTCAAACCCTTCAGGAAGCTCGACGTCGTAACCCGTAGAAAATAAAAAAGTCTTCTTCCCTTTCAATGCTTTGCCACGAGATTTAGAAGTTGAAATTAAGTCCGAGAAGCGATCAAAGAAAATCTTCATGATTCCGCTCATGGCATACCAATACACGGGCGTAGCAAATACAATATTGTCAGCACCTATCATTTTATCGACAACAGACAGGAAGTCATCGTTGGGTTTTTTGTTGTGGTCATACACAAAGTGTTCAAGCTTAAGTTTGTGTAGTTCCACAATCTCGTAGTCAGAGAAAGGAGAATTCAGCTCCAATGCTTTTAAGGTATTGGAGTCTTCTCGATTCGTTCCAAGGATAACGAGTGTCTTCTGCATGTTTCGATCATTTCATTAAGGGTCTTGGGGCGCAAGATTACCTTCTTGTTCAACGAAGACATCGCGGGGCCATGTCGCATTGTCTGAACTTTGATGGTCGCATGTTGCTAAGCACGCTTGAGAATGCTGGGTTTAAATAGTCCAAATGCGGAGCGGATTTTCTCTCTTCGATCGCGATATAAACAGATTCAAACGCGGTTAAAGTGAGATTCGTAGATTATGAAATTGGGATTTGCGTCGTTCCACTTCAAAATGGCGGAGAGAGAGAGATTCGAACTCTCGGTAAGATTTCTCCTACGCGCCCTTAGCAAGGGCGTGCCTTAAGCCACTCGGCCATCTCTCCGGACGGTCGACCTTACAGATTTGTAGGTCACAGCTCATTGTTGTATAGCCTCTCAGAAGTGGACGGTAAAGCCTTGGAGCCTTCAAACTTTAGCCAAGAACTGTGTTTTGTGTGGGGAGCCCCTCTTTCCGGGCAGCGTCGCTGGATGCTGCGCTCAGCCGAACTCACGAAACCTGATACGGATCTGAGCCTTCTCTTCGCCGAGCCCGATACGGAGCTAGAAAGTCTGCTAGCGGACCTGGAGACCGAGATGAAGCGCCCCAAGACCGCTTCTCACCGGCATATCTATATCGAGTTTCCGGCCGCACTCCTCCAGGAAGACTTCGAACTTGATGCCTGGCTCGGTCAGCGTCTCGACTGGCACGCAAGTTTCGCCGGGATCGTGTCCGAGGAAGCGCACCTTCTCAATTCTTATTATCGGGAACTTTACGAGGAATTTTCGCGCTCGTCTCAGTCGGCCGTCATTCTTGCGCGCAGCCACGAGGGACGCGAAGAAATGCCGATTTGGATCGAAGACAAGCTCATCGACTTCGGCAAACGCGTCGAGGTTTTCGAGGACGATCTTTGGCCGCGCGCGAGTGTTCACGCCTCGGTCGACGGGCTTCAGCACCGGGGCGTGAAAACCCTGACAGAATATCCGGAAGAGTACGACGCTTTCGAAATGCCCGTTGCTCTCCAGGATTTCGCTAAAGTCGAAGTCCTTTTTCGACAAATGCTTCAAGGAGATTTCGGAACTCTTTGGGGCGCGGAAGCGCTGCGCATCGCGGGTCCCGAAGCGGGTGCCGAGGTCGAAGTCGTGGGCATTAGTCTGACGCCGCATGCGATTTTCGAGTGGCGCAGCAAGGTTAAGGCGCGTTGCTTAGGGCTCAGTCAGCAGATTTCGCTTTTCAATGTCGTGGGCGCCGGCCTCGAGAAAAACAATCTCACGCAGAGTCTTAGAGCACTTCAGCTCCTCGTGGATTCCTGAGTTTTTGAAGACGTCTTGAAGCTCTTAGGACGGACGTTTAGGTTTCCGCTATGCCCGCTTTTTACACCGACGCCACGTTGAAGTTCTATCGCTCGATCAAGCGCAATCAGAAGAAGGAATGGTTCGAAAAGAATAAACCTGTCTTCAAGAGTTCGTTTCAGGACACGTCAGTAAAACTCATCGAGGCGCTTTCGAAGTCTCCGGAGTTCCGTGCCCTCGGTCTGAAGGGTGGGCCGAAAAATCTTTTCCGTATTTACCGCGACGTTCGGTTCAGCAACAACAAAGCGCCCTATAAAACTCACGGCTCCTTCGTACTCACCCGCTCGGGCAACAAGAAGGATCCGGGAGTGTTTTACATGCACGTCGAGCCCGGTGCGAGTGGGTTTTACTTGGGCTACTGGCAACTCGATCCGAAACTCCTCGCCACTTTCCGCAGTTGGATCGTTAGCCATCCGGAAGAGTATCTGCGGAATGTTGAAGACAAGCTCGCGTCGCGTAAGCTCACTTTTTCGGACGACGATAATCTGAAGCGCTTGCCGGCGGGTTTTCGCGAGGTGACCGACGAGCGCATCAAGCCCGCACTGCTCAGACGTAGCTTCGGAGTTTGGGAATCGCTCAGCGACAAGGATCTGACGGGGCCGCGTCTCGAGGCCAAGATCCGCTCCTTCGTCAAGCGCGCGGCACCCCTTCTACTCTGGGGAGAGGCCCTCATTTCTCAGTCTTAGTTTCTTTAAGCTCGCGTAGGCCCGTGCCGATAAGAAAAGCGTATGGACGCTTTTTTGAGTTTGAAGGGAGTCGAAGGTGTTGTCTTCGTTCTAACCACGCTGGCGACCGCATATTTCGCTTCCGTCGCTTACCGGAAATATGTAAAGGCCTTGCGGTCCTCGGTCGTGCGCACGGTTGCCCGGAGCGTCCTTTCGAAATTCACCTACGCTGGCGAACAATATGTCTCGCTTGAGCGTTTTACGGCGAGCAAACTTTTCGGTGAGTGGAATAATTTTTCGGGCAACGATCTGCTGACCGGCGAGGTGGGCGGTTTCGCTTTCGAGTCTTCGGAACTCAACGTGAGCAAAACGTCGGGGAGCGGAAGAAGTCGTAGTACGAAGGTCATTTTCAAAGGGATTTTTTTCGCTCTGGATTTCGGAGTTGCCGCGCCAACAGAAATCTTTATTCAGCCCGATACACTGGAAAAGCGTCTCGGCAGTTTCGGTCGCGTCTTGCAGGAAAAGATTCATTCTCTCAAAGGCCACGAACTCGTATTGATGCCGAATTCCGATTTCGAACGCCACTTCGTCGTGAGCAGCCCTGAGGCCGATCGCATTGGGACACAACTCAACGGAGATTTCCTGAAAGTGCTCATGGATCTCGTCCATCGTTTCGACTGCCCTATCCATGCTTCTTTCGTGGGAACCCGTCTCTACGTGGGTCTTGAATCCTCGTCGGATTTTTTCGTGCCTTCGCTCTGGAAGACACTCTCCGAAGCGCACGTCTCAAGCGTGGCCATGTCCTTGCGTGATCTTGTGGCACATGCCGAGCGACTCGCTCAAAGTCAGTCCCACGCCTGCCGCGCGGCCTGATTCGCCGCTTCGTTACTCAGCCTTAGCCGTTGTCAGCGAGCTCAAGAAGTCCTTCAAAGCCATACGGTAAGCTTTGAGGTTGCGCGACATCGTATCGTTGTGCAGACCATCGAACGTAACAAGCCGGGCGTGTTTGGCGCTCGCAAGATTACGCTCGGCGAGGTGATAAGGAATCACCTCGTCCTGGCGTCCATGGATGATCAACACGGGGCCGTCGAAACTTCTCAATAATGTTTCGGGAGAATAATCGTCCCAGACCCATGCGCGCGGCATCATGAAAAGCTCATGTGCGACGTCGCCGACAGAGGTGAACGTCGACTCGAGAACGATCCCGCGCGGGCGGATTCGTCGTGCGAACTCGGCGACCACGCCGCCGCCCAGAGATCGGCCGTGATAAACGGTCTTGTCTTTCAAGTCGGGGTAGAGCTTCAAGGCCTCGCCGAGGAAATAAGTGAAGTCGTCCATGATATTATCGAGGGTGGGATCACCTTGCGAACGCGAGTAGCCGCGATACTCCGGCATTAAGACCGCATATCCCTCATCCGTGCAGTAGTGAAGGAAGCCTGATTCGATCATGTCGAGGATCTCGCCGTTTCCGTGCGCATGGACAATCAGTCCTTTGGGAATCGCGTTTCCGGGGAGCAGGAGCCAGGCCTCGACTCGACCGCCGTCGATGTCGCGGTAGAGAATCCTTCGGGTCGCAGTAGGGCTCGGTTTGTCGCGGTTTTTGTAACGGACCGGATAGAGAAGGCGGCGCTGAGCAAGAACGACGATCACGATCAAAAGAACCAAAATCGCAACGACGACGGCGAGGACTCGAAGAATCATTTTTCCATGTTATTCTGGAAATCAGTTCAGCGGAGGATTCTTTATGAATTTTGGTCGCCTGGTTCTGTCGCTTCTTTTGGTCGGTAGCTTTTCGGCATCTTTCGCGGTAGCGGATGACCGAGCTCCGAGTCTTCGCGTCTTCTTCAATCACTCCCCGACCGAATCCTTCACCGAGCCTTACCGGCACATCACGCGTTCGGGCACGGACTTCGAATCCGAACTTCTGAAGGACATCTCAAGCGCTCAACACAGCGTTCTTGTTGCAGTTCAGGAGTTGAGACTTCCGAACCTGGCAAAGCTCTTGGTAGAAAAAAAACGCGCCGGACTCGACGTTCGCGTCGTCCTCGAGAACACCTACAACATCGCTTTCAGTACCCTCAGCGCCGAGCAGATCGCCGCGCTTTCCGACTACGATCAAGGGAAGTACCGCGAGTTTCTGCTGTTAGCGGACGCCGTGGGTAACGGCGATGGTGTGGCAAGCGTCTCCGAGCAACTCGCTGCGGATGGCGTCGAGATTCTGCGCGAAGCGAAGGTTCCCCTGATCGACGATACCGCCGACGGAACCAAGGGTAGCGGCCTCATGCACCACAAGTTCGTGGTGATCGACGACGCGACGACGATCGTAACGACCGCGAATTTCTCGACCAGCGATTTCTTCGGCGATTTTGCCAGTCCCGCGAGTCGCGGCAACGCGAACTCGCTGCTAGTTTTCGCCTCGCGCGATTTCGCCAAGCTGTTTCAGGAAGAGTTCGGAATTCTTTGGGGAAACGGTAGCGCCAGATCCTCGCGTTTTGGCGTAAAAAAGCCGTATCGCCCGGCGAAGCGCGTCACGCTCGAAGACGGAAGCGTTGTTACGGTTCAGTTCTCGCCATTCGGGAAACGGATTCCTTTCGAGCAGACATCGAATGGTCTCATTGCGCGCACGCTCGACAGCGCGCAATCTTCCATCGACTTCGCCCTCTTCGTATTTTCCGAACAAAAACTCGTCGACGCGATGGATCGTCCCGGTCTGCACGTTCGTGGTTTGGTAGAACCGAGTTTCGCGTACCGATACTACAGCGAAATGCTCGACATCATGGGGCTTGCGATGCCTGGAGCGAAGTGCAAGTTCGAGGCGAACAACAAACCTTGGACTCATCCTTCGCAAGAAGTGGGAATTCCAAGGTTGCCCGAAGGCGACAAGCTCCATCATAAGTTCGGGGTCGTCGACGGCACCCATACCATCGTTGGATCGCACAACTGGTCAGCTGCTGCTAACCAGCAGAACGACGAAACACTCCTTGTGATCGATAGCGCTGCGATCGGCGCGCGTTACGAGGACGAATTCGCGCGCCTCAACGAAGGTGCGATTTTAGGGCCTAAGCCGTGGCTTCTTGAGAAGA
>JBDSDI010000020.1:0-5834 GCA_039920645.1 Bdellovibrionota bacterium
AAAAAAGACATGCACGGTTTGGTTGGCCGGAGGAGGCGGAACGTGAATGCAATTCGCGAGGCTGGGCATCAGTAAAAATTCGGTCGTCTTATCCTGTTTCACTTCGAGCGGAATCATGTAACCCGGAACCCTTACGAGCTGTCCGTCGAGAGCGGCGAGTTCGCGACCAGGAGAATGTTTGGCGAGATCGTAGGCCGAGAGAGAGTTCCAAAGAACAACTTTGGCGGGCGATTGGGCGCTGGCCGCGACGCTGAGAAAAATCGGAAATAAGAACGTCTTCATGAACTTATTTTAAGCGCTGTTCCAAAAAATATCCGCACAGACTTCGTCAAGAATTCGGTATAAACTCGGGTCATGACGTCGTTTCATCGCTTATTTTTCGTCATTGCGATTCTGACTCAGGGCGCGTGGCCCGCACGCGCCGATTCTCCTCAGCTCACGGCTCTTCTCAACTCAGCGGAATGGAAAAGTTTTGTCATCGCCCTCGCGCCTTGTCGCAAAGACCAGCCCAAGGCTTTTTTTCCACTCGAACTCATGCGACTCGACGAAGTATCCGCCGATGCGCTGACGAAGATGGTGCGCCAGCACGCAACGCAGTGGGTGCGCAAGTCGGAAGAATTCGGTTCAGGTCCCGAGCGCCAGCGTTCGCAACTGAAGCTTTCATGCGACGCAAACAGGGCCTTGCAGGAGTTTTTCGTGAATGCCCAGAAAAGCGCCGACCACTCGCTCAAGGGCAGCACCATAAGTCTGCTGCGTTCACTCCCCGAAAACCAGCGCAATGCTCTTTCGCTTTTGGACGGTGTTTTTTTTACTTCGTCCGATGTCGGAAAAAAAGTCCTTTCCGATCTCAAGAAGCATCCGGAGCTGAACCTTCAGGCCTTCAGTTACGATGAGGGCAAAGGTGTCGTGAGTTTCGAGGGATCGCCGGGAGCTTGGGGAAATCTGAACATCAGTCCTCGCCCCTACTACGAACTGAAGTTCAAAAACTATCAGTCCGACAGCACGTGGAAGTTCCGCGGAATTTTCACGGGAGACCCTACCCCCGTGAGCGCGGACATCGTGCAGAACAAAGAAAATTATCGTGGATCGGTTTTTAATCCGGGATCAAACTCCCCCAACCTCCCCTTCGGTGCCTTCCCCAGCGGCAAGCAAATGTTCAAAGACGAAACCGGCCTTTCCCACTACCAAGGCGATGGACATAACCACAAGCACTAGACGCGGCTTTGTGCTAGCTTCGGTGCCCATGGAAAAACTGGATCGCGTCCGCGTCGCTTCCCTGCAGTATTTCATTCGCCCTGTTTCGAGTTTCGAAGAATTCGAAGCCCAGGCCGTGGGACATATCGCGACCGCCGCTGACTATAAATGTCAGCTCCTCGTATTTCCCGAGTATTTCAGCGTGCAACTGCTTTCGCTAACGGCGTCGACCAGTTCCATCAGAGACCAGGTCCGCATTCTCGCGCGTGAAGCTCCGCGCTTCGTGGTTGCGATGAGCGCCGCCGCCAAGAAGTACGGTCTCTACGTCATTGCCGGAACGATTCCCGTCGAAGATGCCGGAGAAATCAAGAACCGCGCCTATTTTTTTAGTCCTCAAGGCGGCGTCGAGTTCCAGGATAAAACTGCACATGACGCGTTTTGAAAAAGAAGAATGGATCGTCAGCTCGGGGCGTGGCTTGAAAGTTTTCGAGACGAGTTTTGCTAAGCTTGCGATTACGACCTGCTACGACGTCGAATTTCCGGAGTTAGCCCGCGCAGCTGCGCGCGCCGGCGCCACGATCCTCGCCGTACCGAGTTGCACGGACGACCGTCAGGGATTCCTCCGCGTCCGGTATTGTGCCCAGGCGCGCGCCGTCGAGAACCAGATCTACGTCGTGCATGCTTCCACCGTAGGATCCCTGCCGTCACTGCCCGCAGTCGCACTCAACTATGGACAGGCCTCGATTCTCACTCCGAGCGACTATGCCTTTCCACGCGACGGCATTCTTGCCGAGGGCAGCGCCAATCAGGAGCAAATGGTCATTGGAGAACTCGACATCAAAACCCTGATCGCTTCGCGTAGCGGCGGAACCGTGCGCCCGCTTATGGACAGCGAACTGACTCCAGACTTGCTTTCCGGCGTTACAACAATCGCGTTTTGATCACATTCTCGGGCCCGAGAGGTCAGAGTGTATTAAATCTCAAGACGCGCACGTCGCTGGAATTCTCGACTCATCAGGTAGGCCGATAGCGTCGACAGAATAGCGACCACGCCCAGCAACTGACAAACCTGACCCCAACCCAGTTCGTCGGAAATTTTTCCTGCAAGCCAAACGGAAAGTGCGCCGCCGATATACCCCACGCCATCAACAAGTCCTGTACTGGTTCCGGCGGCTTCGCCTCCCGCGATATCAAGCGTGAGCGCACCGGCACTCATCGAATAAGGACCCAGCAGGAAAAAGCCCGAAAGACTTATTAGAATGACGATCGCGGTATAGGGAAGATTTTGCGCTCCCTTGGCTCCGATAAGCGTAGCCAGAGCGAAGAGACAAACACTGAGTCCCGCGAGCATGATCCACATCATGCGCGCACGATCACCATTTTTTGCGTGGCGATCGGTGTACCATCCCAAGAGAACCGTTCCGAGGCAGCCAAGGAAAGGAAAGAGCGCAGACTTAAAAATGCCTTCGGCCGTTCCAAGTCCGATGTCGACAAGAAGCTTCGGAGTCCAGAAAAAGAAAATCGAACGCAGGAAGGTGGTCAAAAAGGCGAAAAATAAAACGTGGCGATAGAGGGGAAGTTTCAGCAGCCCCATCAGAATCTTAAACGTTTTCGAGCGGTGATTGTCATGACTGATCGAGGTCTTCGCGATCGCTTCGCGCCCCACGGGGCTCTTCCCAAAACGCGTGCCCGGCACCACGGCATTCGGTGCTTCTTTCGAGGCTAAAGCCGAGTAGATCGCGATCACGGCGAGGAGAATCGCTGGATAAATGAAAACGTCCTGCCAACGTCCGCCCCGAACGACGATGAACCCGGCGAGCAACGTCGCAAGGACCGCACCGAACTGAAAGTTAAGACTGATCCAGCCCATGATTGTTCCGTTGCGCTCGGGCTCGTACCAATTTCCGATCATCTTTGTAAGACCGCCCCAACCCATGGAAAGGAAGAACCGACACAAGCACCACACCACGATGAAATAAATAAGCGTCGAACCTTGGGCGAAAGCAATGTTGCAGGCGACCGCGCCGATCATTCCCAGAAGAAAAATCTTTTTTCCACCAATGCGATCAGCAATAGGCCCATTGATGATCTTACCGACCGCATAGGCGATTTCCGACGACACCGCGATCCAAGCGAGCTGTTCGTTCGTGTAACCGAACTCTTTGCTAATGAGCGGGAATGCGGCCGAGAGATTGGCCCGGCAGAGGTAGTAACCCATGTACCCGATGAGCGCGACCCAGAACGTCGAGAGACGCCAGGATCTCAGGCGTTTGAGTTCCGTCTCAGGAATCATGAAGGGGTTGCTGAGATTAAGCACACCTTGAGGTTAAACGAGGATTTGCTTTTCGTCTCGAAGCTTGAAGTCAGAATCCGCTCTATTCAAGTCCGAAGAGAGCGATCTATAAGTCCTCGATACCAAGTAGGGACTTGCAGTTTTCCATGTGCTTGGAGATCTCCGACAATTCGCGTTGCAGTTTCTTAAGATCGCGCTCGTCGAAATCATTCGCGAGCGCCCGCAGTACGATCGGGTGTTTCTTGAGCCACGCTCCTTGGCGGACGGCATAGGTTTTCGGAATTCCGGACCGCAGCGCGGCCTGTGTGGCGTTGCGGTCACTCAGAAACTCGACGATAAAGGTCAGGGTTTCGAGCGTAAGCAGATGTTTGTGAGCCTTCAGGCGCGACGAAAATCCCATTTGGCGCAGTCTCATGAAATTATGATTTAAACACGAAGAGCGCATTCATAAAACCCTTCTCGATGTAAACTATCACCATGTCGTCGTCGGACCTGGCCGCATTTAAAGCGAAGACCCAAACCCTGAATCTTGTGCAATGGCCCGCGACTCCCCTTTTCGAGTCCTTTTGGGTCTTTGAGCTCAAGGCGAGCGCTGAGCAGATTTGGAAGGCTCTCGCCGATAGTTCGCGTTTCAATCGCTCGCTCGGACTTGCCCCCCGAAGCGAAAGCATCCAAGACGGAAAGACGATCGTCACCACCACCCTTCTCGGCCAACGGCAAGTTTGGATCGAAGACCCCTGGACGTGGGTCGCACAACAAAGCATCGACAGTCGTCGCCGCTATCTTCAAGGCATCGCTCGCAGCGTGCACGCTTTTTTCTACGTCGAAGAAGATCCGGCGGGCGACCGCCGCCGCGTCTTTATCTACTTCGGATGGCAACCGACGAGTCTCCTTGCAAAACTTTTTCTCAAATCCACTGACTCCTTGCTGCGCAAAAAGTTCGCCGCAAATTTTGCGGAAATCGATACCCACGCCGCCTCTGCTGCGAACTTCGCTCCCCTACGCCGCGCCCCCATCCCTTTGGAACCCGAAGCCCTCACGACGCTTGAGGGTTACCGCACTGCCTTGAAAGCACGCGACGTCGACGCTCAACTTGTCGAACGGCTCTGCACCCATATCGTGGAGAGCGACCGCGACGAAATCGGTTCCATCCGAGTTCGACAGATTGCGCGCGAATGGCACGTCGAACCCGACGCCCTTTTGAAAGTCTGTCTTCATGCCGCCTCGTTGGGACTACTGCGCATTAGCTGGAAAGTCCTCTGCCCTCATTGCCGTGCCGCTCAGGTTTCGGCCGATTCGATCGGCGATATTCCGGAAACCTCCGGCTGCCCGAGCTGCGAAATCGATTTTTCCACGGACGCTGAAGACTCCATAGAAGTCACCTTCCATGTCCATCCTTCGATTCGCGACGTCAGCGAAGTCTCGTTTTGTGCTGCCGAGCCCGACAAGAAATCGCACATCAAAGTCCAACGCTGGGTCGAAGCCCATACGTCCTCGAATCTTTCTCCTTCGCTCGAGCGCGGGCGCTATCGCATCCGTGCGATCGGCAGCGACGCCAGCTACGACTTCGAAGTCGCCACTACCGCATCTGTTCCGCTTTCACTCAAGAATACCGACGCGCAAGCGCGCCTTTTCGTCGTCGAAAAACTGCAGTGGGATCCAGACATCCTCAAACCGTCACACGTCTTCGCGGTCAACGAATTCCGCGAACTCTTTTCGCACGAGCACCTTAACTCGAAAGTCAAAATTTACCTGGGCGAGCAGACGATTCTCTTCACCGATATCGTCGGCTCGACTAAATTTTACCGCTCTATCGGCGACGCCAAAGCGTTCGCCGCGGTACGGAGCCATTTCGAGGAAGTCACCACGGAGATCAAATCCCATAAGGGCGTCGTTGTGAAGACGATCGGCGATGCGGTCATGGCTTCGTTTAGCGTTCGCTCGAAGGCCTTGGACTGCGCCGCAGCTATCCTTCGGCGCTTTCACCACGACCGCGAAGACACGCCAATTCGCCTGCGCGCTTCGGTGCATGCGGGTCCGGTCATTGCCGTGCAACTCAACAACGGCCTTGATTATTTCGGAACCACGGTCAACTATGCCGCGAAGATCCAGAGCTATGCAGGCGACGGCGAAATCGCGATGTCAGATGAACTCTTTTCACTTCTTTCGGGCACACCCGTCGAACACAGGCGACTGGATTTTGAACGGCGTGAGCGCGACCACGAACTCATTGGATCTGCGCCAGTTTACGTGGTGAAAGTGCTGCCTCAAGCCGAAAAGTTAATCACGATACCTTGAATTTTTTTCACCAGGTTCATAACCAGTTCTCATCTTGGCTTAGGGGGAC
>JBDSDI010000021.1:0-6276 GCA_039920645.1 Bdellovibrionota bacterium
TGCGCAGATCCATAGGAAGAGCATCTTCGGGTTTTTCTTTGGGCGCTTCAGGAACTTTCGGCGCGACCTCGATGAGATCAAGTTGGGCGCTGATCGCGAAGATCGACTTGTCGACCAAGGTCGAAAGCTCTTGGCCGTAGCGACGTGCGAGAAGTTCTTCGAGGTGAGCTTTGGCGCCGAGGCCATCCGCGGTGAGACTGACGGGATTGACCACGACGGGGGCAATTACGGTTGCCGAAGCCGCGGACTTTTTATCTTTAAGGTTAGCTTTTGAATTTTTTGTGGGTGTTTGCGCGTTCGCGCTCAGGACAAAGAGCGCAATGGCGAAAGAACTCAACCCAAAGCGTAGGCTCTTCATGGTTTCGCTCCGGCGGGAGGCGCCGCGGGAAGGGGAATGGCTGGAGCAGCGCTCGCGGGCATGCGGTTTGTTCCTGCGCCCGAGACTCCGCCGCTCGTGCGTGCGATCATCTTAACGGCGTCTTCCATTTGGGGATCATGCTGAAGGGCTAGGTTGTACCACTTCGAACTTTCCGCCATATTGTTTTGGACATAATAAATGGATCCGCGCATCGAATAGGCGCGCGCGAAATTCGGCGCCGTGGCGAGAATTTTGTCGATCTCGGCTTGGGCGCGATCGTATTCGTGATTGAGCGTAAGTTTTTGCGCAAGGAAGAACCGATTGAGAATATCTTCGGCTACGCCAATTTGTTTGGCGCCATCCCCTTCTTTGAGTTTGACATCGAGACTCGTGACCATCGTTCCGAAATGGGCGCTCGGAAGCGCGAGACGTTGCGGCAAGAAGCCCGCTTTTTCAATAATGAGTGTAACGAATTCGCCGTTGGAGGCTTCAGAATTGATCATATCGTCGACTTGCGACATGGGAATTTCTAGAGGAGTTTGGCCGATGGATTTCTTGTCGCCTGTTTGTGCGTCTTCAAGAAAAATGTCGGATTGCGCAGGCGTGCTGACAACCTTGAAGGTGTTCGTCGAACAAGCGGCGAGCAGCCCCGCAAGGAGGATCTGAATGGGAATAGATGTGCTGTGCCGAAAACTCGCCATCTCCTTAGTTTTCGGAAATTTGTTTCCGAAGCTTGAGGGGCTTGGTGCGTCGAATTTCTGACACGCGCGGACTTTTATGAAGAACCCGTTAACCAAACTGCTGATGACAAAATCTTGGGCGTGGAGTGGTCGTCAGGGGCGCAACAATCCACGTTTCAGCGGTTTGCGCGGATGACGATGGCAGATTCCGTCAGCGTTGAACTGGCCGAGGATGTGGCCCTGACCGTATGACGATCGCCCGAAACGACGGTGAACGTAGGCGAGCGTTGCAGCGCTTTCGTGGAAGAGTTCGTTGTTACGGACGAGCCTGAAACGGCGGATGAGGACCCCGATGAATCGTCCCTAGTGCCTTCGTCCATAAGATCAAGCGTCGTGGTGCCCGTGCTGCTCACGAGGGCTTGGAAGAGGACGATGGGATTGGAGAAGACTGAGGTGTCGATCTTTGCGCGGTTCGAAGCAAGCGAGGTCACTCCGCTCATCATCTGCGATCCGAAAGAAGTTCTGATAAGAACTTCGGCTTTCTTAAGACGGACGAGTCGGACCCAAAGACCCGCTTTATAGAGAGACACGTCGCCTTCGTCGCAAGCCCAAGTACAGCGTAGAGCGATTCGGAAATTGTTTCCTTCCTCGCCACTCCCGAAATTACTCACACCATCAATGAAAGGGGAATTGATCATCGAGATAGATCCGCCGCTTGGAATATTGGCTCCAGTATCGCCCACGTCGAGCGATTTATTGATGTTGTAGAGAGATACCGTACCTTCGGCGTTTCCGCTCTGCGCAACAAGAGTTTCTAGCTCCCAAGGAAGCCAAGAATCGAGTTCGGAGAGACTCGCGGTGTTTCGAACGTAGTAACTTGCGCCTGAAAAATCCGCGGAGCTCGACGACGTCGTTGTATAAAGTGGAGCGATGAGGTCGAATCTCGAAGGAGATTGATTTGATGAGCTGAGAGGATAATAGATCTTGGTCATTGTCGCGCCGACCTGTGTCACCATAATGCGGGCCGCTCCGACCTGAACCAGACCATCGCTTGCTGGAGTCGCATGGATGCGAATGCGATAGGTATCGTTGAAACTATTGGAGATGAAGGCGCTGCTCAGGCGTTTCATAAGATTGAGTCCAGCGGGAAGCGATATCGTAGCGACCACGGCACCTGTAGAGTCAACGAGATCGACGTCGCGCGCCGAAGAGTCTAGGTTTATCGCAACAATCTCAAAGCGTGTGGTGACGGTGCCGTCATACGCAGCAGGTTCGAAGGAGGTTCTACTGCGCTCAAACGTCGTGTCGGTTACGTCGGAAGTTAGGGGCGCATCGACGAGCTCGATCGGCACAAGTAGGTTCATGCCGTTAATACCGACGGCACTGGCCTGCGCCGAGTCCTGAGAGACGGCTCCCGAGGCGTAGTTCGCGACGACCACGTAGTAGTAAGTGGTTCCATTTTCGATTTGGGTATCAGAAAAACTTGTGGTCGCATTGGCGGAGGCTAAGCTGGCATAAGGTCCACCCGAAATGGTCGATCTCAAGACGCGGTAATTCGTAGCCGAAGCGCTCGCGCTCCAACTCAAATTCGTGGATCCGTTCGTGGCCGTGGCCAGAAGCGAAGCGGGTCCCGCAATCAGTCTCACGCCGGCCTCGTTGGAGGGATCAGATTCGACGCCGGACGAGTTCACGGATGTTGCGATGTAGTAATAGGTGGATCCGTTGACCGCCGAAGCATCGGTGTAAGCGTTTGACGGAACACTTAATATTCCCTGAAGCGTGTAACCCGAACCGCTCACCGTAGAGCGATAGATTTTATAAGAGACGACGTTGCTGACCGGAACCCAGCTGAGAAGGACTTGGTTCGCCGCCGCACTTCTCGCGCTCAATTCGACCGGTGAGAGCGGTTTCGCACCGGCGCTAACGGGAGTGCTGTACGAAGACGTTGCCATCTCGACACCGGCGGCATTTTTAGGAACGTAGCGGTAAACGTAAGCTACGTTGCTGACGAGCGTACTATCCGTGTAGGTCGTTGCGCCGATTCCGCTGGCGACCGTGATGTAGTTGACCGCATCGGAACTACGAATCACGTCATAGGTGCTGGCCGTGGAGACGCTACTCCAGGTAAGAACCGCAGCAGACGAAGCGTTGATCTGCACGGCGGGAGAGGGCGGCATGATGGAAGGTACGACCGCAAGACTTGCGGATTGAGCGGATTCGTTTGTGCCATTGAGTGACGTCACGCGGAAATAATAAGTTTGATTGCTCGTCAGACTGCTGACCTGGTTATTGTTTGACGAAGACGTTGAAGCCCAAATCGTGAAAGGACCTCCCGCAGAAGTTGAAGAATAGATATTGTAACCGGACGTTCTATTCACGCCGGCCCAACTCAAATAGATATCGGTCCCCCCACCATTGCCGTTGGCGCTCAAACCGCGAGGAACGTCGGGAACAAAGCCTGGCATCACTCCGGAGCTAAGACCAGAAAGACGCGTCTCGCTCGTAAAGGTGGCCAGGACTCGGTAATAATAATAGGTTTGGTTGGTCACGGTGGAGTCGGTGAAGGTCGTAGCGGCTTGAGCAGAAGCGATGTTGGTGAAGTTGATCGCGTCGGTCGAGCGCTGGAGTTGATACGTCAGCGCCCCCGTCGCAGGAGCCCATGATAAATCGACGGCTGCATTCTTCGCGATGACCAGAGGTATGCCGGGACTGTCGACGATACGGCCCGAGACCGCCGTGGACTTCGCGCTTTCAATGTTAGAAACCTTGGCCGTTACACTAAAATACACGATGGTGTTGGCTGTGAGAGCGGTCACATTGCCCGAAGTACTCACGACCTGTGTGCGCTGAGTCCACGGGCCAGAGGCCGAAGCCGCGGAATAGATTGTATAAAGAGAAGAGTTTAAGACCTTCGCCCACTGGAGTGTGACGGAAGTGCCCGTAGTCGCCGTAATACTGAGACCTGCAGGTACGCTCGAGCCGCGCGAGGCCGCGACTTCGATGGAGTTCACTCCTTGAGTTGCGTCGGAGAAGGTCGGAACGACGACGTAGAAGTAGGCCACACCTGACGTCGTAGCGTTGTCTATATAGGAGAGTGCCGACTGCGTAGAAATCGTTGTGTAGGAACCACCGGAACTCGTTCCTCGAAGGACTTTGTAGCCAGTAAGTCCCGTGGCCGAGAGAGCGGTCCAAGAAATCGTAATCGTTGAACTGGCAATCGTGGCCGTAACTCCGCTCACGCGAGAGCTGCGATAGGACACGGTATTGGACGCCGCAGTTTCCGAATTTCCCCAAGCGCTGGTGACTTGGTAGTAGTTCATTCCACTTGACGGATTTGTGTCCGTGAAAGAGGGCGTGGTCGTGTTGCCGTAATAACTCAGACTCCCGGCCGAAGATCCACGGTAAATATTGAAAGCGTTGTAGCGAGGCGATGGCGACCACTGAAGCTGAGCCTGGTCACCGTTCACGACGACGAGACTCAAATTCGACGGAGCCGAAGGGAAAGTCGTGGGAGTGGCACTCACACTCCCGGATCGCCACCCCAAAGCCCCACTACCGAAAACCGGTTCCACGAAGTAGGAGTAAGCCGTTCCATTCGTCACGAGTGAATCAAGCAGGGAAGAGCCGGACAGGGTCGTATAAAGTGTGTAGCCGGTCGTTCCTGCGAGCGCGCGGTAAACGTTATAGTTCGGAGCGTTGTCGGGGTTATTCCAGCCGACGTCAATGACTGCGTCGCCAGGGTTCGCATAAATTGTGGGAGCAGTGCCCGCGTAGAACTCGCTTTGGGTCGAGGCTATGCCTTCGGCCCCGCTCCACATCGCGGAGACGGAGTAGTAGCGAAGTGTGTTCATGTCGTTGGAGGTTTCGCAGTCAATATAACTGTCTCCGAAACTCCGACCGATCTCATAGCCATTGGAAGGACTGGTTCCCCTTCGGATCATGAATTCGTTGAAGTAAGGAGAAGAGGTCCAGCGGATTTCGACCCCTCGGTTACCATTGCAGGCTGGACTCGATGTGATTCCGGTCGCGACCACACCCGTCGGAGCGAGTGCTTGCGAGCGTGGAACGGCGCTAGCCTCTCCCGAATAGGCGCTCATGCCTGTCGGGTTGCGCGCTTGAACGACATAGTAATAAGGCTGACCATTTGTGACGGTGTCATCGATGTAGGACTGAGACTTTAGAGTATCGACGATAACCGTATAAGGGCCGCCGGCTTTGTTCGAACGAAGAACTCGGAAATCGATCGCGAGTCCTGAGGCACTCCACGTCAAGGTTACGCGCGTGTCACCCGGCGTGGCATTGATCGCATAAGGAACGTCGGGTGCCGCGGCAGCGATCGTCAAACTGCTTTCAACCGAGGGGAAACTGGTACCGGTGGTGTTCGAGGCACGAACGACATAGTAGTAGGTTTCTCCACCGCGCACGTTCGAATCGACGTAGAACGGTGAGAGCAGATCTTTAGCAATGATGGTGTAGGGGCCTCCAGTTTTTCGCGACCGTTCGATCGAATAAGAGGGAGAGGGGCTCGCGACGGTATCCGGTATCCACGCAAGACTGACGGAACCGTTGTTAAGAGATGTGACCGCGAAACCTTGGGGGCCGGTGTCACTGTGTGCGAAGTTGCGCATAAGCTGACACGCAGACAGGTTTCCGAGGGAATCGCGAGATTGCGCGGACATCGCACTCGTCAGATTTCGAGGAACGAGGAAAGAAATTCCTGCGCCCGTGAATTGAGATGGGGTCGTTGTTGTCAAAAGCGAAGAACATGTCGAGTTGGAGTAAATATCAACGGCGACCGGGGGCATGGGAGACGAGCTCGCCGACAAACTTCCGCGTAAGAGAACACGACGGGTGTAAGAGGGCGTACCGGGGCTGATCGATACGAAATTGGGACGACTGGGCGGAAGCGTGTTGTGAAGGAAACTTCCGAGTAGAACGCAGGAACTTTGGTTGCCGGCTTGGTCGAAGCTTTGTCCGTAAACGGGAGTCGTTGCGTTCGGAATCACGTCGATCTGCACGCCGCTGCCTCCGCTTCGGAAATCCGCGACAGGTCCCATCCCCAGTCGATTCGTGCAAAATCCATCGTCGAAAAGACCAACGGTGTAGGTGGGAAGAACTCCGAGGATATTGTTCACGGCCGATCCTAAAACCCGGGGCGACGTCGAGACTTTAGACGGGCTGATGGGACTGAAGATCGCGCTCGACGGAGGGGTCGGTGCGATGTTGGTGTGTGTATAC
>JBDSDI010000022.1:0-5141 GCA_039920645.1 Bdellovibrionota bacterium
CCCCTAAAAGCCGGCGCAATTTATCTTAAAATGTTTTATGGCGAGAACGACGGCATAATATTAACGGCAGCTCAGCAACCAGAAAATTTTGGAACGTCACTGGGAACCTTCGAAGGCGACCACAAATCTTTACTAAATTTTTCCAAAAGCGATAACGATTCGTACTCGACACAAAAAACTTTTGCCCGCGCGTTGTTAAGGTTTCTTTTAAAATAAATTTATGGACTCGATGCCGCTTGAATGGCTGCGTCCGAGTTGAGTTCTCCACTCGATTTAAAATAGCCACTCAGACGATCGTGCACGCTCACTGTCGCAAGAAGCGTCTCACGCAGTATTTTGGGCGACCAGTCGGGTCGCAGAGCTCGCAGCTTTGCGATCACTCCTGACACTGAGGCCGTCGATTGAGAGGTGCCCGTCATGGTGTGGTAGAGGCCACCGGGTGCCGTGGATTTGATGCAGACTCCGGGCGCTCCTAGCAAAACACTTTGCGTCCCCTTATTCGAGAAGCGAGTTTTGTCGCCATAAACATCAACAGCCCCAACGGTGATGACATTGTCGAAGAGAGTCGACAGTTGGGCCGGAAAAATAATCTCTTCGTCATTGTTTCGATTGTCATTGCCGGCGGCTACTACAAAGACGACTTCAGGATTATTCCCAACAATTTCATTCCAATAGTGACGATAGGCCTCAACGGACGCGTTCACCAGAGATTGAAACAGAAGCTGCTGATGGGCGTTTCTTTGAGTACCGGGCGGTAATCCTCTTTTTTTGAAATCGTCTTTCCACATCTGGTCGTAAAAATTTTCAATCGCTAACTCTGATACATGCAGGCTCGCGTTCACTACTCCCATTCGGCTAGCTTTGACATAGTTTGAAATTTCATGGCTCTCCGTACTCAAATATCGATTGGATTCATCGATTACGATTTTTGTTTGAGCTTCGTCATCAAAGGGGGAGGCAGCGTTAGAATCTAAACTTTGGAACAATTGAAAACTTTTCCTCAGTCCCGCCAAGGCATCACGAGGAACGAGAGACGACGGCGGTGCACTGCTTACAAAAATATCCAGTGACTTAATTTTAGCCGCTCCGCGACTTTCCGTGGCAATGAGTCCAGCCAAGTGAGTGGCGTGACTTTGCGAGCTTAGCGTCCATGCCGGAACCCAGTCTTGCTGGTGCTGCATAAAATAAACTTTGGCTGTATAATCTCCACAAACATAGCGACCATATTTATCCAGCAAAAAACGTGCTCGTTCATGATCAAGCACGTAGAGATTCTTAATCCAGTCGGGGTAAACGTTCGCATCGTGAGAATTCACGTTCCACCCGTAAACATCATCCACAAAACCATTGGCATCGTCGTCGATACCCGGCTGCCCCAGGAGTTCCGCTTGATTCAGCTGAAGACTCTCTTTGAGGTCCGGATGCTCAATGTCGAGGGCCCCATCCAGAATCAAAACTCCCTGAGGAGTGAATAAGCCCGACGTACTTTTTTGGGCCCGTGCGAGAGGAAAAAATCCATAGAGCAAAGTCGACATGAGGGTGACGCGAAAGAAGTTCATAAGAGAGGTCTAATTCGAAGCGCACTGTTTGTCAGCTGGCACTAGACGACGTGGATCCAAGCGGCAGCGATCAAGGCCGCTACGAGCGTCGATAAAGCAGCCTGACCAAATTTACCGAGTCGTGCAGGCAGTCGCGTCCACGCCATGACGACTCCGTAGACGCCACCCGCAATCAAACCCCAGAAATGGGCCATAAAATCCGAATCGGGAGAAGCGCCCCAGAGACCGAGGATCGCGAGAGCGGTCCCGACGGGAATAATCCAGTGTCTCGAATCGTGGAGTTTGTAGCCGGCCCAGGCTCCAACTGCGCCAAACACGGCAGTCGAAAAGCCAATCGAAAAATGATCCGCATGACGGTAGACGTAGGCGTTGATCGCGTTTCCCACAGCACCCGAAAACAGAAAAGCCGTCCAGGTCAGACCGCTTCCGAAGATGGACGCTAAGACCGCAGTCATCAGCACGCCCGCGAAAAGATTGCCGCTAAAGTGCGTCGAGTCCGCATGAAGGAAGAGGCTCGTGATCGCGCGCCACCACGCATGGTTCGTAAAGATCGCCGCTGATGATGAGGCCTTATCCCAAAAGGCCTCGGTCATGAACGTATTCTGAAAGTAAAAAAATCCCGTGAGCACGAAGACAAATGCGACGAGCATATTCGCCGAAACCGAAAAGCTCGGCGCCACGCTACGATGAACTCGCGTGGGATTATTTTCACTGTGGTAGCGAAAGAGCTGATCTCGCGAAAAGTCGCGCTGATCTTCGTCGACGTAGAGTCCAAGTTTCTGGTCTTCAGAATAAATCTCGTGAGCGACGCCGACTGCCGTTAGCACCAATGAACCCTCGAGAATAAAATCCTCGTTGTCGGACTTTTCAATCGCGATACAGCCCATGATGAGACCCTCTCACTATAAGGTGGGATCGCAATGCCTAGAGTCAAGTGCCGCTGGACTGAAGGCCTTAACTCTGTGCGATCAAGCGGACGAACGCGATCACTTTGACTGCCCGAGTGCTCTCGAGGACTCTTAGAACGTGAAAAAACTCATCATCTTCGACTGTGACGGGACTGTGATTGACAGCGAGATCGTTGGAGCGCGCGTGTTTCCGCGTGTTTGGGCCACGATGGGCGTGGAGATGAGCGAGGACGAATTTTTATGCACGATCGTAGGGACGAGTCCTGGCGCCGAAGTCGTTACAAACCTGAGAGCCCGACTGCCAGCAAACGGTATGGAAATCGCGGACAAGATCTATGACGAGGAACTTGCGCGTAGCCTTCAACCCGTCGAGGGTATTCTTTCCCTGCTCCAAGATCTCGAATGCGACGTCTGCATCGCCTCGAACAGTTCTCTGCCGTATCTCAAGAAGGTTCTCGCAATCGCAGGACTCGCAGATTTTTTCGGCGATCGCGTTTACAGCGCTCGCGATCTTGCACATCCTAAGCCCGCCCCCGATGTTTTCTTATATGCAGCACGCGCATCAGGCTTGGGTCCCGAAGACTGTCTGGTGATCGAAGACAGCGTTTTGGGAATTCGCGCCGCAAAGGTCGCCGGAATAACCGTCGTCGGGTTCATGGGAGGCAAACATTTCCGACCCGTGCTCGAAGAAAAGCTACGCAGCGAAGGGGCCGATGTTTACTGCGCAACGACCGACGAGTTAGCGCGGTGGATTCGGCTTAATTTTTACACTTAACTTAAATTGTCGTGAAAGAAATCGCCTCGCAAAAGCGATGGGGTAATTTTCCCCTTAATCTGGATACTGGGACTTATACTGTACTGGCGCGCTTGTTGCTTTACTTGATTTCAAGAAGGAGATCTTTTTCATGGAAGCCAAGGAAGTCTCAAAAATAACTAAGTCCGAACTGGAATACGCCGACGCACCTTCGCGTGCTCAGGAAAAAGACCTGGAAGCTTCGGGTTATAAAGCTCCGTTTCAAAAAGAACGCGATCGAGGCACAGATACGGATGTTGCAGATACGGATATTAAGGATGACGATCGTCGGTCTGCGACCTACGGGACCTATACCCACGGTGAAAAGCCGAACGCCGATAATATTGAGACACGCTACACGAGCTTCGGAAACTTCGATTCCTTCGAAGGGGAAAGTAAAGCCCGCTGGACCGAAGAAGAAGCCGACAAATACGCTGACTACGCGAAGTATCGTCAAGCCGATCGCGAGCGCAATGCTTCGAACGTCCAAGGTGAATTCGCGGGGAGAATTCCCGGGGGATCGCTGCGATCTTCCGAGGTCCATGAAGCATCCCCGAAGGGAACGGAGTCGCGTGCCGTGGATCTCGACAACGTCAAAGAGGACGCACAACCTCCTCAAGGTCAGAGCGCTAATCAAAATACGACGGTGCAAAATCCTGGGGTGAATGACGCTGCTTCGGGAATCGGTCGCCAAAGTCCACAATCCTCCTCGCGCTCTCACTAAGCTTACGCGAAGGTCTCGCTCCAGGCAGGATGTTCACGAACGCGCCTCAGGGCTTCGGCAAGCTTCGACTTGCCGGGCTCGACGCGCGGCCAACTTGAAATGCCGCTGGGATGAGGGAGCGGAATGACGTCGACCTCCTGACCGAGAAAATTCGATCTGAAAACTTTTCCAACGACTTCCGCGAGAGGCGTTGCTTTTTTAAAGACGGAATCGCCGAGGCTTTGCTGAATCGCAACGCGTCCAACCGCGAGAATCAATTTCGGTCTGAGGATCGCGACCTCTTGTTTCAAATGCCGTCGGCATTTCTCGATCTCGACAGCGTTCGGTTCGCGGTCTCCCCCGCTAGATTTTGATTTTCCGGGGAAACAGCGCGCAACTGCTGCCATGTAGATCTTTTCGCGAAAGGCCTCCTCCTGAATTCCGGTCGCTTCGTGAAACCATTTGAAGAGTGTGCGGCCCGCAGTATAGGCAAAGGGTTTGCCGAGACCGGCTTCGTGAAGACCTGGCGCCTGCCCGAGCAGAAATAGTGACGAGTGAAGAGCGGGTCCGTGGACGGGTGTACCGCACATCTCCGGACAGTCGCGGCATGCGCGAATAGAGGCCTGAACTTTTGCGAGCGCGCTGAGATCCATAACACATTGTCGAAAATTTTTTCGGCTTCGTCACGCCGTTTTCAGGAAGATCGGAGGTGGTCTGGAATAGTCTTTGCTTAAAGATTTCTGGGAGATCTTCATGCAACCTTTTCGAACACTCAAAACTTTTCTTCAGGGCAAAGCGTTGTCGCATCCTCTGCATCCAGTATTGGTCCATATTCCCATCGGCGCATGGATCCTCAGTTTTATCTTCGACGTTATAGGTTTCGTCTCGTCCGAAGCCTCTCTCCGCGCAAGCATGGTTCAGTCGTCGTACTGGTGCTTAGTGGTGGGAATTATCGTTGTGCTTCCCACGATGGCAACGGGACTTGCTGAGTTCGTCGACGTCCCGGCGCACACCACGGCACAAAAAATCGGATGGGCCCATATGGGCGTCAACTTCTTAGTCACCGTAATCTATCTCTTACAGATCATGATGAGATCCGCCGAAGGAGCGACCGCGCGTGTCGTAATTATCAATGGGATTTCTTTCCTTCTGCTTGGCGTCTCGGGGTACCTGGGGGG
>JBDSDI010000023.1:0-4932 GCA_039920645.1 Bdellovibrionota bacterium
CCCATCAATCGGAAGAACGCCCATGGGGCCGCTTCGAAGTTCTCATGGACACGGAACATTTCAAATCGAAACGCATTACCGTGTGGGCGGGGCAGCGCCTCTCCTATCAAAGCCATGAGAAACGCGCCGAGCATTGGGTCATCGTCAAAGGCTCGGCCGAAGTCACGCTCAACGACCAGGTCTACCCCCTCAAGGCGGGTGAGCACATTCACATTCCGCTCGGCGCGAAGCATCGCATCGCCAATCCCGGCACGGACGTGATGGAGTTCATCGAAGTCCAGACCGGAAGCTACTTCGGCGAAGATGACATTACCCGCTACAGCGACGAATACGGCCGCAAATAAGCTCCGAGCAAGATCAGCGAAGCTACGAAGCTCATGATACTCAAGGCAACGAGCGCGTTGAAATACACGCGAGCATCAGGCGTGCGAGCTTGCCTCAGGAAGGCCCCGGCTCGGTAGTGCAGGACCGCTAAGGCGAAGGCCAGCGTAATCCCTCCGCAGAACAGCAGATGCATCGGCATCCTGAGAAACGCCCACATGATAGGATTGCGTTCGAAGTATTGAAGCACGCCGACGGAAAAGCCCGCCCCGATTAGCGAGATGAGAACCGAGAAAATTTTTGAGACTTGCGCCGTCTTCGGGAAGCGCAGTGTGCCCTTCCACCAAAAAACAAAAAGCAGCAACAGTCCGAAATAGACCGCTGCTGCTGCGATGATTATCCCAAAGGTAAGCAACTCAGATCAGAAGTAGTAGCGAGCGCCGAGACCGACTTGCATATCGAAGTCGGTCGAAGGGGCGAGCAGTACGACGGGAGCAATTTCGAAGAAGATGTCGATGGGGTTAACTTGGAAGCGGTAGCTCAGGCCCACGGGAACGCGGACCGCGAAAGCGTTCGCGTCGCCGAAGAGAACCGCCGCGCCGACGCCGTAGTGGAGGAGAAAATCAGCGCTACCGACTTTGACGAGACCCGGAGTGTGCCAGAGATAATCGCCTTGCACGAGAAAAACGTTTGCCTTATCGACGGTCCATGCAACGGCCGCTTGGATCGCGGTGTCTTGGGTGAGCCAGTGTTTCGCACTGATGCCCGTCGGATCACCGATGATGAGGCCGACGCCAGTAGGGCCGCCGGCTGCGAGGGAAGAGCGTGCGGAAAGCACGGCAAAAACAAAAAGTGAGCTTGAAAGAATTTTCTTCAACATAGTGCTGACTAGACTTAGCCCAGTGTTGGCCAGAATTCCAGACGTTCGCGTTTGAGCCCTGCGTTTCCGGTCTCGGGTGTATCGAGCGTGAAACCGCTCGCTTTCAGCGATTTTTGGAAGGGCGTATTGCAGGCATAGGAGTACGCGCGGCCTTTCGGGGCAAGGAGTCCCAAAATTTTCGTGAGCTGCTCAGGCTGGTAGGCTGAGGGATTGATATCGAAGCCGAAGGGATCATGGAACCAGATATCTGCGGGGACCGAAGTCTCCGGATTCGTGATGAGATCTTCGAGAGAGACTACGACGCGAAGTTCGGAGCGCGCTTTCGTCAGGGCGAGAGTGGATTCGGCCGGAGAAATCTCGCAGTCCCATTCCGCCGATAGGAAATCCGTCAGCAGTTCGATGTTCTCGGTCCACGAAGCGAAGCCGAGCTCGAAACTTTCGGGATCTTTTTCGATGGCCGTATAGCTCCCCGAAATTACGGTTCCTTTTTTGGAGAGGGCGACTTGGCTGAGGGTCCAGAGCGCCCAGTTGGTCCCCGGTCCCAATCCGAATTCGACGACACGGACCGCAGTAGGGGCCCGAGCGCTCAAAAATTCCATTGCGGGGCGTACGAAAGCACAGAGGCTCTCCGTGAAGGCGCCTTTTTGCGAACGAAAGGCCGCGCCCTCGCCATTGTGCCAAAGGGTGGGCGAGCCGTCTCGCGTGCGGATCCAATTGAACTTTTGGAAGTCCATTCACGAGCTTCTAACCCCTCGAATGGAGCTTGTCATATCACCCCCTTCTCGGGCACCTTAGGCGCGTGACTCAGGCCCAAAGCAGTCCTGCGCTAACCCGGATGCCCGAAACGATTTCGCGGCAGTTCCACGGCCGTCGCTGGAACTATTTCAAAGATTGTCTCATCGAGCGCTTCGGCGGTGTCGTTTACAAGGTCGGTGTCGATGCCGGATTCGATTGCCCGAACCGCGACGGGAAAAAAGCCTGGGGCGGTTGCGCGTATTGCTCGCAGCAAGGCTCACTTTCTCCTCATCAGGATCCGAAGCTCGGCATCCTTGAGCAAATCGAAAAAGGCCGCGCTTTCGTCAAGCGTCGTTACAAGGCCGAAAAGTTCATCGTCTACTATCAAGCCTTCACGAATACTTACGCACCCGTCTCGGTGTTGCGCGAGCGTTTCGAACCCGCTCTCGTGGACGAGTCGATCGTGGGTCTGAGTATCGCCACGCGTCCCGACTGCATCGACGACGAGAATGTTGAGTATCTTGCGGAGCTCACGCGTCGTCTTCCGTACTTTACGGTGGAGCTTGGCCTGCAAAGCGTTTACCAAAACCGACTTGCCTGGGTGAATCGCCAAGAGAGCGTCGAAGACTACATTCGTGCTATGGAAAAATTGAATGCGGCGGGCGTTCCGGTGATCACGCACGTGATCCTGGGTTTTCCCGGTGAATCGCTTCAGGACATGGAAGATACCGTCAGGCTTGCCAACGATATGAAAACTCGCGGCATCAAGTTGCAAATGCTTCATGTCATCAAAGGCACGAAGCTCGGCGTGATGTATGGACGCGAACCTTTCGAGCTCATGACGATGGATACCTACCGCGACACCGTTATTCACATGATCGAGCGCCTGAGCCCCGAGGTTGAAATTCACCGCATCACCGGTGAGACCGATGCCGAATCACTTATCGCGCCCGACTGGACGAAACAGAAAGCGAAATTCTTCGAAACCTTCGATCGCGAGCTGCTCGCACGCGATACGTGGCAAGGGCGTTTGCTGACTTAACAGCCGTTCAAACACGTGGGCTGTTATGCGCGAAACTTAGGGAGCTAGACCCGCGTTGCCTCTAACGACGCCCAAGCTCGAGGAATCTTTGCCGCCGATTCTATCGATTTGGCCGCCGATATAGACGTTGTCTCCGCCAACGAGAAGACTGTTTACCGAGCTTGATGGGTTCGCTCCCAAGCCGGGGTTCCACGCGGCGATGCTGCCTGATAAATTCACCGCAGCAAGGGCGATTCTGGACTGGCCTTGCATATTCGTGAACTGACCGCCCATAAGGATGTCGCTATTTCTTCGTGCAAGAGAGCTCACGTAGTTGCCCGATGCCGACGGATCCCAAGCCGTCACAGATTGGCTTCCAATATCAATGGCTCCCACGCGCGACCGGGTTATTCCATTGATTTGCGTAAAGGCACCGCCCGCATAAAGAACTCCGTTATCAACAAGCAACGTTTTTACGAATCCACTAAAACTCGGTTGGAAGCTCTGAAGGCCCGCGCTTGAAACATCGAGCGCCGCGACGTAGTTACGCGTAGAGGCAGTGACAGTGGTGAAATAGCCGCCGATATACACACTGCTTCCGTTAAGCGCGATTGCCAGAACATCGGCGTTGATTGAACCGGCATTCCACGAAGTTGCCGTGTTCGAATTCAGATCAAGCTTTGCAATGTGGGATCGCGTTTGAGACCCCATCGTGGAGAAATTTCCTCCGGCATAGATATAAGTGCCGTCGAGAGCGAGTGCATAAACGTTGCTATTGGATCCCGGATTCCACGATGTCGGTGAGCCTGTGAGATCAACGGCGCCGATGTTGGAGCGGGCAGTCCCGCCGAGCGTTGAGAAAGCTCCGCCCACATAGATGTTGACCCCATCGGTAGCGAGGGCATAAACGCCATTACCGCCGAGGGCTCCCGGATTCCAAGAACCCATCACATTCCCTGTGAGCAGATTAAAGGCGGCAAGATTCGAGCGGGGAGAGTTACTGGTGACGAGAGGTTGAGCGGAACCGACATAGACCTGACCGGAACTCACGGCCAAGGCCGTGATACGAGCGTCGAGGTTAGGATTCCAAGAAAGTGCACCATTGCTGCCAGCGTCGAGTGCTGCCAGACCTTTACGAGACTGGCCGCCTGCGTTGCCAAACATTCCACCGACGTACACGGTCGAGCCGTAAAGAGTCATGGAGTCGATCATGCCGTCGACGCCTGGGTTCCAGCTTTGCAGTGCGCCCGTCGTGACGTCGACCGCTCCGATATTGCTGCGAGCGGTTCCGTTGATCTGCGAGAAATTGCCTCCGATATAGAGACGGGTGCCGTCCAGCGCGAGAGCATTGACCGCGTTGACAGTCGCTGCTGCCCAAGCACTGACGATGTTGCCATTCGTGGTATCTACAGCGACAAGATAGTTGTGTGCGCTGTCACCCAATGCGTTCGTAAAATTGCCTCCGATGTAGAGCGATACTCCGTTCAGCGCGAGTGCCTTGACAGTGTTGTTAAAGGAACCGGGGGAACTCCACGCAGATTTTGCGGAGAGGGCAAAAGTCGAGTTGTTGAGGTTGGCAACATGGTACTGAGTGGTTCCCGCGACGCTCGTGAAATCGCCGCCGATGAAGAGTTGGCTCCCGTCCGTAACGATCGCACGGACCGTGCCATTAAGGGATGGCACGACGTTTTGTCCCGAGGCGACTCCCGTTACGGGATCCAAGGCTGCGAGTTGCGTGCGTGAAGCTCCTCCGATTATCGTAAAGCTACCGCCGGCAAAGAGGGTGCCTCCGCTCAGAGCTAGGGCATAAACAGGACCGTTTGCCGGTTGATTGAAACTGACATCGAGATTTCCATCGCTCAAAATATGGGCAATGTTGCTTTGTGCGGATGAGCCTATCATCGTGAAGCTACCGCCGATAAACCAACCACTGGCTCCGTCAGAAATGGCCGCATAGATAGGTCCATTGACCTTG
>JBDSDI010000024.1:0-4774 GCA_039920645.1 Bdellovibrionota bacterium
GGATTCCCAAGTTACGCGGGAACCTTCACTTCACATGCCGAAGCTTTGAGCCAAGGATATTCCACAGAATGCGACTCCGATGTGGAAGTGGCCCAAACCCCGACGGCCCTTACGGTAAAGCAACTCAGCTACAGCTGCAATGACGGCACGACCTGGGGATTCGACCACGTCATGACTTTTGAGCTTCGTAAACCGACGGAAGCTCGCCAACTCGCATACGACATCTACTACAACGGAACCTACGTCGGATTTTTGAATTATTCGAACAGCTACGCTTACATCGGTCTCAATCAGAACGGTGGGGCCTTCACCCTTGCACTCGCGCAGAACAAAGATGGTCGTCGCCTCGAAGACTTCAGCGTCAGCTCGAACACCTGGGAGCTCTTCAACGCCAAGCCCTCTGCGCTCATCAAGAAATAACGATAACGAAACTTAAAAAGGAAATACATGAAAAACTTAAACTTATGCGTCGCTCTCATCGCTCTCTTGGGCCTCGGCGCTTGCGCCAACATGTCCGCACTGCAAACTGCGGAAACGCTGCCTGAAGGAAAAGGTGAATTCGCCGCAGGCTTCGGATACATCAACCATAAGGCAATCGTCGAAGGCGACGCGGACTCTGAAGCCTCCGCTCCCTATATGGAATTCCAATATCGCCGCGGCATCATGAAGAATCTCGACGCCGGTATTAAAGCGACGCTTATCGGCACTGGCGGCGCCGACGTAAAATATCAATTCATCGACGGTGAAAAATTCGACATGGCAGTCGGCACCAGCCTCGCGTACATGAGCATTTCGTCGGGCACGTCGAGCGACGCGGGTGCTAACACGACGGCCACCACGAAATCGACGGTCATCGACTGGACTATTCCCCTTTACATGAGCACTCCCGTTTCCGAAACCGTTACGCTCTACGGTTCACCCAAGTACATGCTTCGCAAAGCGACCGGCGGCGACGCCCTCAATATCCTTGGCGCCACTGCCGGCGTAAAGTGGGGTAAGGAATCGGGCGTGATGGTCGAGACGAGTTATGGCAAAGCTCTTGGCAAGGCCTTCCAGTCGGTTCAGTACAACGCTGCCGTCTTCTTCAACGCCGACAGCTGGCTCTAAGAGACCAAGACCCCATGCGCACGCTTCCCTTAGAGCTTCCGCGTCTCGAAATAAAAACTTCGAGACGCGGGTTTTTTTATCAAAGGTCGGTTAACGCCGTATAGAGGTTTGGCCTACGGTCGCGGAAGAATCCAAACGATGCGCGGTTCTTTTGAACGAGATCCAGATCGAATTCCGCCACGATGATTCCGGCTTCTCCGTCCGGAAGTTCACTCACTTTATTGCCGCGGTGATCGCTGATGAACGAATGACCGTAGAAGTGCTGACCGTCTTCGGTGCCGATGCGGTTTGCTGCGACTACGGGGATAACGTTCGAGACGGCATGGCCAATCATCGCGCGTTGCCAAAGGTCTTTCGTATTGAGGGACGGATCCTCAGGCTCGGAGCCAATCGCCGTAGGGTAGAAGAGAATTTCAGCGCCCATGAGCGCCATTGCGCGCGCGCACTCGGGGTACCATTGGTCCCAGCAGATGCCGACGCCGAGTTTTCCGAAACGCGTATCCCAGACCTTAAAACCCGTATTGCCGGGACGGAAGTAGAACTTTTCTTCGTAGCCTGGTCCGTCGGGAATATGGGATTTGCGGTAGACGCCCATGACGGAACCGTCGGCATCAACCATAGCAAGACTGTTGTAATGATGGGGGCCTTCGCGCTCGAAGAACGAGACGGGAATGACGACGCCCAGCTTTTTGGCGAGTGCCTGAAACTTCGCGATCGTCGGATGAGCTTCGAGGGGTTTTGCCCATGCGAAGAACTCGTCTTTCTCTTCGCGGCAAAAGTAGGGACCTTCGAAGAGTTCGGGAGGAAGGATAACGTGTGCGCCCTTGGCGGCTGCGGCCTCAACGTCTCTCAGCATCTGAGCGACGTTGGCATCGAGGTCTTTGGAGAAGGGGCGCTGGATAGCGGCAACTTTGATTTTTCTGGTCATGCGAGACTCCTTGGCTGTTGCTGAGTGATGCAGTGGAAAGCTCCGCCGCCGCTGAGGATAGCGCGCGCGGAGAGTCCGACGGTCCTATGTTCGGGGAATATTTTTGCAATGGCCGCCACGGCTTTCGCATCGGCGGGAACGCCGTAGGTGGGAACGACCACGCTCTTATTGCCGATGTAGAAGTTCACGTAACTCGCGGGCATAACGTCGCCCTCTTCGTTTTCGACGCGACCCGGAGACGGGATCGTGAGAACTTTGAGCTTACGCCCGCGCGCATCTGAAAAAGATTCGAGATCGCGGCGAATCGTCGCGAGAATTTTAGAATTCGGATCATCCTCGGTCGTAGCTTCCATGCACACCACCACGCCCGGCGCCACGAAGCGAGCAATGGTGTCGATGTGTCCATCAGTGTGATCGTTGATAAGTCCATCGCCGAGCCAAAGAATTTTCGTGGCACCGAGAGCTTCGCGAAGGGACGTCTCGATATCGGACGCGTTCATCGAGGGATTCCGATTGGGGTTCAGAAGACACTGCTTGGTCGTGAGGCAGGTGCCTTCGCCGTCAACATCGACTGAGCCGCCCTCGAGCACGAACGGGAAACTTTTTGAAGAAAATCGCGAGGCCTCCGCCACCCGAGCAGAGACGAGATCATCGTGATCGAGGAGATATTTTTCGCCCCATCCATTGAAGCGAAAAATGTGAGCTTTGGTGTTTCCGTTTTCTTGTACGAAAATCGGCGCAGTATCTCGAAGCCAAATATCGCCCACAGGGATGCGATGAAAAGTAACAGCAACGCCTGCGAGCGCGAGTTGAGCGGCCTTCTCAAAAGTCGCATCGGGCACAAGGATATGAAGTGGCTCGCCACCATTGGCCGAAATTGCACGGCAAAGATCAGTGAACTCTTTTTGAGCGGACAGAAGATTTTCCGCCCAGAGTTCGCCGTCCCATGGCCACGCCAGCCAGCAGGCGTCGTGCAAAGCCCATTCAGCTGGCTGAAGGGATGACGTCGAGTTTGTGGTTGGAGACGAATCCATTTCTAGAAACGAAATAGCACCCTCATCGGGGATGGGTCTATGGGTAAAATCACCCCTCGAGTCCAAAGACCCAAGGGGTGATTTCTGTCGTGGAACGTTGTTAGTGGCGAGGAGTCGTGGGAGCGCTATTCGCGTTGAACGTGGTCTTAGCGCCGGAGTTGAGGGTGCCCTTAGGAGCGCTCACGCTCGCGAAATCGTGCGAGGACGAAGTGCCGAGCTTTTCAGAGCTGCCTTCAACGTTGCCGCCGGTGCGGGTGTCCAGTCCCATAGCCTTAGATACGGGGCATTTTCCGGTTGCACCGCGAGTGAGCAAACCAGCGCCGCCGATGAGGGCGAGCGAGCCAAAGAGGTAATCGGATTTGAGAAAGCGGCTCACGGCAAAGGCCGCGAGGGCCGTGCCAATAACGCCACTTACCGAGCGTTCGACGTCGCTGATGTTCATCTTCTCAGGGATCCACGCTTGGACCTGCTCTTTAGCCTGATCGAAGAGGGCCGTTGCGCTATCGATGATTTCTCCAGAAGTTTTCGTAGTGATGTTTTGCATAAAAAAAATCCTTTCATGGGGCGAGATGCCTCGCCGTAATTTCTTAAGATTTATACTGCAAACACCCTGCCAAGGGGTTCAAAGGATGGGAGCGAAGAGATCAGCGCATTTTTCAACGAGACGGGGCCAGAATCTGCGTTTTTCGAAGTCCTTCGAAAAGATCTCCGTCGAGTGCTCGAAATCTCCAGCGAACATCGTGTCGAGTTCGCTCACAAAGACGGTATCGTTCGAAATGATCGACAGTTCAAAGTTGAGAAACATCGACCGGTAGTCGAGATTGGCCGACCCCACGACGCCCACGAGATCGTCGATGAGCATCGACTTCTGATGCAGAAAGCCCGCGTCGTAGCGGAAGATGCGAACGCCCGCGACGAGAAGCTCCCGTTGGTAGACCTTCGACGCTAGAAGAACGACGCGGTTGTCGGAACGCGACGGTACGATCAGGCGCACGTCGACTCCACGAAGAGCAGCAAGTGCCAACGCGTCGCCCAAAGTATCGGGCAGAACCATATAGGGAGTCGCGATCCACAGGCGCTTCGTCGCAGCATTGATCAGAGCTAAATGCACCAGCAAACACGTTCGGAAATCGTCGATGGGGCCCGTGTGCAGACCCAGCACCTTGGAATCCCCGCTTTCGGAAGCCTGTCCTTGCCAGTTCCCTTTGATCATCTTCCCTTGCGACCAGAACCAATCGCGCGCAAATGCCGTTTGGAAAGAGAGAACCGCGGGGCCTTCGAGGCGCACATCGGTATCGCGCCATGCTCCGTACTTTGGATTTTTCCCGAGATGCTCATCGCCGATATTGAGTCCGCCGGCGACGGCGACCCGTCCGTCGACGAGCACGAGTTTGCGATGATTTCTGAAATTGATCTGGAAGCGGTTTTTGGGACCTTTCGTGGTATTGAACTGCCCGACCTCGATGCCCGCACGTTTCATTTCTTTGACAAGTTTCTTCGGGATCTTCGAACCGATCTCGTCGTAAAGGAAACGAACGCTCACGCCTTCGCGCGCTTTCTTCATGAGAGCCTGGGCGAAGCGCAGTCCTGTCTCATCGCAGCGGAAGATATAAAACTGGAAAAGGATATAGTCTTTCGCGGCTTCGATCTCCTCCAGCATGACAGGATAAGCCGTCTCGGCATTTACGAGCAGCTTGATCGCATT
>JBDSDI010000025.1:0-6081 GCA_039920645.1 Bdellovibrionota bacterium
CATGGGAAACGCAGCAAAATCGCGGCGGCGATATAGGCCAGCACGCATGAAAGCTCCACCGGATTTCTCACGTAGCGATAGGGTCCGTTGACGATAAAACCCTGGCCGCGGGTATAACCCAGGCACCACCAACGGATCATCACCGCGCCCACCGCGAGTGGGGTCGCAATCAAAAAATAAAGAGTAATCGACGACAAAGACCCACGAATTGATGCGGGACCAATAAGAAAAAGCAAAAGAGCCGGAATCCCGAAATAACGACTCAAGCGACCCCATTTTGCCGCAGCGCTGATAAGCGGGGATTCCCGAAAAAGATGGCCCTCGAGAATGTCGTGGATCCCGGAGTTGTATTTACCCATGACTCAAGCTAGTCCAGAATAACATGACTCCACTTAAAGCCGAGATTCGTTTCAAAAAAATAACCTCCCTTTCGAAGCACTCCGGAAACGGTACGCTCGTCGTAGGACTTGTACAAGACATCAAGGCGGACAATACGCCTCAACTCCTCAGCGCTTTGCGCAAGGGCAAAGAGTTCGGCAGTTTCGTGGACTCGCTCAAAAAATTTCCCCGCTTCAAAGCCTCAAGCGGCGAAGGTCTCGCGCTGTACCAACAAGCTTCGGGACTTCTCAAGGATTTTTCTTCTTACGAAGACGTTCTGCTTTTCGGTCTCGGAAAACTCGAACGCCCTTCCCTACAGGAAGCGCTCGTTCTCGGCGCGAAGCTCGGTCAGGAACTGAAAAATAATAAAATCACTTCGGCAGAAATTTTCGTCGATTCTTTCCTTCCGAGCGCAACGGGTCCCTCTCTCGATTTTGCAGGCCGTCCCAACCTCGCTGGAAAAATTGAAAAAGAAGATTTCCTCGAGAAGATCCTCGTTGGACTCCATCTCGGCCTCTACACCTTCGACAACTACAAATCCAAAAAGAGCGACGTTAAAGTCATCGATCTCAACCTTCTGAGCATTGCCATTTCCGACGCCGACGCGCGCAAAATTCTTGATCGCGTGAAGATAGCGGTCGAAAGCACGTACATCGCGCGCGATCTCATGAACACTCCGTCGAACGATCTTCGTCCGAACGACCTCGCCAAACGCGCGCAGGAACTCGGCAAAAAAGCCGGATTCAAAACCACCGTGTGGGACGAGAAAAAACTCGCCGCCGAAGGCATGAACGGCATCATTGCCGTCGGTCGCGGATCCGACGCTCCTCCTCGACTCATCATCATGGAACACAACGGCGCGAAGAAGGGCGTACCCACACTCGTGCTCGTCGGCAAAGGTATCACCTTCGATAGCGGTGGCATCAGCATCAAGCCCGCTGCCGGCATGGAGTACATGAAGATGGACATGGGAGGTTCGGCGGCCGTCATCGCTGCTCTTTACGGCATCGCGAAATCCAAAACTCCGATCCGCGTAATCGGTATCGTCGCTTCTGCGGAAAACATGGTGAACGGCGACGCAACTCGTCCCGGCGACATCTACAAGGCTTACGGCGGCAAGACTGTCGAAGTCCTCAACACCGACGCCGAAGGCCGTCTCGTTCTCGCCGACGCGCTCGAGTTCGCGAAAAGCTTCAAGCCCGATGCCGTCGTCGACGTCGCGACACTCACGGGCGCCGTCATGGTCGCCCTCGGCGGCGCATGCTCAGGTATTATGGGCAATAACGCAGCACTTATCCGCGCTTTCCACGAAGCTTCGGCTGCCCAAGGCGAACGCACCTGGGAACTCCCACTCTTCGAAGTTTACGCGGACGACATGCGCTCCAAGATCGCCGACCTCCAGAACATCGGCTCGAGCCGCAACGCCGGCAGTCAGAAGGGCGGCGCCTTCCTCCACGCCTTCGTCGAGAGTAGTTACCCTTGGCTGCACGTCGACATCGCAGGCGTCATGGACGCGACCAAAGAACAAGGCGCTCATTGCCCTGGCGGCGGGACGGGCATGCCCACGCGCTCGCTGATTGAACTGGCGAACAACTTCAAGGAACACTTCAAAGCCTAAGCAAACTTACTGTCCGATGGTTTGTGTATAGATGTCGTAGAAAAGATTTATTTCGTTCGTCGTCAGGGCCGTATTGAAATCCGCAAAGAAACCCACGCCTCCATTGAGGCCTCGGTTCGTCATCGTTCCACCCTGTTCAGCCATGAGCCGAACGGGATTGGTGTCGGTCATTGTAGCTTTCGCTACGGAACTCACGACCGCTCCGGTCCCGTTGAGATAAGACATGAGCTCGCCGTTATTAAAGCTCGTGGCGATCATCGTGGGTTGACTCGCCACAAGAGCTGACTGGTTGACGTTGGCAAAATCGTCCGAATTTCCCCAGGCGAGATTATCGCCGACCCGGAACCCTTCACCCTCGGCAGACGTCGCTCCGCCTGCACTGAAATCGTTGTTCGCCGTCGTCGCATAGACGTTTTCCGTTGTATCTGCGGCTTTCGTCACCATCATGATGATCGTGCGCGCGGCATAGGCCGTCTTCATGCTTCCGCTCGCGCCCGTAGGCAACTGGATATAGGGCGGAGGATTTCCGACACCGGTGGACGTAATCCCGTCCGTAGTCCAGGCCGGAGAACCAACGAGAGTTCCGTCGTAAGTCGAAGATTTGAAAGCATAGACCTTGGTGCCGCTTGCTTTGTTCAAAGAGCTTTTCATCATCAACATGTCGCTGATCTTGGAATAAAGGCCTTCCGCTTTCAGTCGCACGAGGAAATCGTTGATGAGGTATTTCGACGGCCCCGAGATCGCGGCATTGAGTCCTCCACGCAGGAGGTAGGCCTTAAGGCTTGAATCCCAGTCGCCCGTCAAAGTAAAGGTGGTCGTTTTCCCCTCGGACGAAGCGCTTATCGTATTGGTACCGATGAGCGGTCCCATCACATAATTCATACTCGCCTTGCCCGTCGCATCCGTGAGACTCGTCTCAGCCGCCACGCGGCCATTGCCCGCCGTTACGGTCCACGTCACGACGGCTCCCGCGATTACTGCCGGGCTGCTGTCTTTGGCGATCACCACGAGTGCGACCGGCGCTTCGGTATTGATGCCGACGACCTGACTATTCCCTGCGGAAACGGCCAGCGTATTCACCGGGCTCGCCGTAACGGTCGCGGTGAAGAATGCCGACCTTCCGTTGCTCGTGACGTTGATGATCTGAGAACCGACTGTAGTGCCCACGGTCCATGTTTCGGAGATGCGTCCCGAAGCATCACTGGTTGACGTCGTATGACTCGCGCTCCCGTTACCCGTCTGCGCGCTCCACGTCGCCGTGGTCGAGGCTACCGGATTACCATAAGTGTCGCGAAGTTCCGCGACTAGAGCCACAGGCAGAGCCGCGCGGATAGGACCCGTCTGCGTGTCGCCCGAGATGATCGCAATTGTGCTCACGGACCCTACGAGAGCTTGAGCGCTGAACTGCGCACTCAGTGCGGGCGAAGTGATACTGGCCGTGACCTTCTGTAATCCCGGCGTCCCACCCAGCGACCACACGATTTGCGCCTTGCCGTCGCTGCCAGAAATAGAAGTCGTGGCAGACAAAGTTCCGTTCCCCAGGGTCACTGCCCAATCCACCGTAGCTCCAGAAACCGCATTTCCACCGGAGTCCCGTACGAGGACCACCAAAGGCGCAAGAGTATCACCGACGACATCGGTCTGATTCATTCCCGAAACCAACGTCAAAGACGCGGGGCTACCCGACGTTGAGGTCGCCGTAAATGTCACGCTCGTCAACCCTGCCGAGGAAGCGACCAGACTCAGACTTCCAATCGTCGCGGGGAGAGTCCAATTGATCGCAGCTTCGCCACTCGTATCGGTGACGATCGTCTCCGTGCGCACGTTAGCGTTGGTATCGGGCAGCAGCGTTCCGTTGCCCGAAGCCAACGTCCACAGCACGGAGACGCCGGAAATAGGATTGAGCTGAGAGTCGGTCACTCTCACTTTCGGATTGATGGGTAGAAGAGCCGAGACTTGAGCCGCTTGAGCATTTCCCACCACGAGTTGAAGCGAAGTCGCAGGACCGGGAACTACCGCGACCATAACGGTTTGGGTGAGTGTGTATCCGAGGACCTTCACGGTAATGGTCGTCGCGGTTCCCGCCTTGATGCCTTTGAACGTTGTCCGGTAAGCGCCCGATCCGAGATCGGTGACACGATCGATAACACCCGTTGCCGTCCCCCCTGCGGCCAAAAACCTCACATCGAGTCCGCCGAGATCGCTGCTGCTGCCGGAACTATGATTGAGGAGAACGTCCAAAGTGACGCGGCTGTCGGCCGCGACGCTCGTCGCTGAAACCGTGAGCGTTGAAAGACTCAGGGAGAGAGCAGAATTCAAAATATAGAGATTCGACTTGATCGAAAGTGCGCTGCCCTTGATCTTCGGTGAAATGGACAGCGTGTGCGATCCCGCCAGACCTAGGATGCTTACGGTGAAGAGTCCTGCCGAAGTCTTGGTAACAGATTGAACTTTGGCCACAGAGCTTTCCGAAAAATCGACGTCGATATCCGTGGCTTCTAGTCTTTCAATGAGTGTGGAATTCGGACCCTGAACTTTCAAAGTGGCATCGACGGTGTTGCCCACCGCGATCTGCGTCGTCGACAGCGAGAAAAGGGAACTTTCATAGTTCGGAGTTTCTGTTGCTCCGGAATAGGTTTTGACTTCTTGGCAGGCAGCAATCCCCACAAGGAAAGCTCCCCACATCACAAAACGGCATCGCTGATGGACCTTAGCCACACTTTGATTCTATCGACTCCTGTCGGCGCGCAAGATTAAGACTTGTTGCATTTCGTCGATTCGACTCGACTTTGCACAATCTTCACAAAGCAAAACCCCATTCGGCGTGATGACCGAACGGGGTTTTGAATTTAAGAAATGAAACGAGAGATTAATCGCGTTGATCGGGAGGAAGGGTATCGTCGGGTTGATCGACGTCCTTAATGTCCCAGCCTTCGGGAAGGCGGCAACGGCGCTCAGCAATTTCGCGAAGTGCGATAACAGGAGGCTTGTTGTGGGGAGCGTCGACCTGGGGACGCGAGCCCTTCATAAGTTGTTTGGTGCGCTTGGAAGCCAAGTGAACCAAAGAGAAGCGGTTGGGAACCTGAGTGAGACAGTCTTCTACGGTTACGCGTGCCATGACCCAGGTCTAACCCGAGCCCTCACCAAGATCAAGCACCGAGATGGCCGTCAGGTCACTGGCAGCGAATCGGGGTCGATCCAGTCTCCAAAAGGATCCCGTCCGGTGAAGCGCCCGAGATTCGCGGGATAGATCTTCAGCTGGTCTTCTGAGAGGACCTTGAAGCGGAAAAGCTTCTCCGCCTTCTCCTGCGCATCGAAAAGACCGATTTCGACGAAGCCATAAGGGGTCTGGGGCTCGCGATAGGGAGCAAAAACCTCGATTTTCCGAATATTGGCAAAACTCGCCTCACCCTGCTCCAGGTTCGAGAGGTTCCACTGAGGCCTGAGAAAATAGAAGACCTTGGATGCCGACTTATCGAAGACGAGTTTCAATTCTTCCTTACGCGCGCCGAAGACGATCGCCCAGACGACGAGACCGCTGCCAGCGATGAGCCATTTCAACATGGCCTGATAGCGAAGTGCGTTGAAGGTCGAGGTGGTCCAGCCCGACTCGAAGATAAAAGCGGCGGGACGGATTGTAAGATTGAGAGAGGCCGCTCCGAGAATCAGAACCAGAGCGAGGATACGACCTCTATTGGGCCCGAGGGCGATAAAGCGACGCGCCCAACGGGGCCCCTCGCCTTCCAAACGGAGTTCGAAAACGCCTTTTTCCACCTGAGCAGAAGCCAATTCCAACATGACATCATAGCTAGCAAAGGTTATCTCCTGTCGACAATGCTCGTTTCCGAAAAGAAGCTCAGTTCCGCCGATGGCGTCCTTCTCTGGCCCGCGACCCAAGGCCTGGCCTACCAAACGGCGGGTGCTTTCCAACGACTCGGCGGTCGCCTCCTTGGCGTCTGCAGCGTGACCGAAACCAAGCCCCTTCCCGCGACGCTTCCGATGAAACCCGTGCCTTGGAATCCCGAACTCACGCCCGCCGAAAATTTCGGAGAGAAGCCCCCCTTCAAAACGCTGATCTGGGCACC
>JBDSDI010000026.1:0-12346 GCA_039920645.1 Bdellovibrionota bacterium
GCTCGCGAGGACGGGGATTTTCACCGGATCGGTGCCTTGAAGGAACTTGCGCAGCAGATAGCTCTTACCGGTTCCCGCTCCACCCGTAATAAAGACGTTTTCGTCACCGTTCAAAAGACGAAGGGCCTCCTGCTGTTCGGAATTGAGATCCGAGTGCAAGGTGCCAAGAAGATCGGCAAGAAGGGACGTCATGGGCTCCCTTGTAGAGCCCCGACGACCCTCAGGTCAATGATGGCTGAGGTGCTGATCCGTCAGACGGCTCGAGAGCAGGTCCTCGGTGAATTGCTGATTGCTCACGCCGTCCCACGTTTCCTTTTCCCAACCTTTTTTATTGATCGAGAACATGTGCTTGCCGGTATCGGGAACCCACGACGAACAGTTGTCGTTGGGATCCTGCAGACTTTGGACAATTCCTTTTTCGCTCATCACGCGCAGGTAATGCTGCGCCGGGGTAATATTTCCGAAGATAGCACTCATCACGAAATCGTAGCTCGCCTGTGTCACGCCGACCTTCCAGTCTTTGTGGGCGTCGCACAAGTTCTTAAGTTGAGGAGCGAGAATGCCAGAGGCGGGATCGCGTTTCATCGCGTTCGCGGCGAGGCTCGAGTCGAGATCTTTGAGGTAATCGGAGTCGAAGCGTTTCCAGATGTCATCGTTGAAGTGAAGGCCGGGAGAATCGATGAGCGCCGTCTTGTTGGCGTTCGTTCCGGCGACGGCCGCGATTTGGTCGAGGTTCATCATCACGCCAAGCGCGCCTGCGGATTCGCCGTAAACGACGAGCTCATCGGCGCGCGTCACGATCTGGTCCACGTTGGTCTGGATCCACGCCAGAGCCTTGGTGAAGTTCGAACGACCATAATGAAAAACGTTCTTGCCGGGGGCGTAGACGGCTTCGTGCGATCCGGCGTGCATGTCGCCGGTGCAATAGGGAATATAGATATAGGTGTAGTCCTTGAAGGGATTTTTCCCGATGTGATCGCCGATGTAGGCATTACTGATAATGCCGGGCGAGTCGGTCAGAGACGTGAATCTCACTTTTCCGAAACAGCTGCCCTTGCTCCAGCAGGCACCGCCGCCTTCGAAATGCATCAGGAGTTTGGAAGGATTTCCTTTGCGGATATAGACCGAGTAGGGACTGCCATCGCCGCACTTTGCATCGGGAATGACGAAGGCTTCGAAAATGTCGCCGTTCGGAGTCTGTGTCGAGTTGCCGCCCATCGCAAAAGCAGAGGCAGTAGAGAGAAGCCAAGCGCCAAGAAGAACACTTTGAATACGCATGTGTCACTCTTCGGCACGCAGCGCGTTACAGCCTGTAAATCTTGCGTTAAGAACGAGTGAAGAGTTATGTGCTAATCTTCTGACAGAATGCTTAGCGTAAAGACCTCTGCGTTTGGGGCCCTGGGTTTGGTCGCGTTGTTTTCGGGAGTGGCTCTAGCTGCGCCCGAATGCCGCACTTATGTGTCGGCGATTCGCGAAGGCAGCGTCAATTATTGCATCCACCGCAGCCGTCCCGATATCGCCGCTCAACCCGACGAGCCCGTCGTCTATTTTTTCCACGGCATCGGCGGCAGCGCGCAGTCATGGAAAGAGAATGGGTACGCCGAAGCGCTGGACACGCTTTCTCCCGAAGAACATTTTCCTGCCTTCACGGTGGTGAGTTTCGATACCGCCAAGATGAGCTTTTTCAGCGATCGGGCGGACCAGCATACGGGGCCAAGCGCCTACGAGAGCTGGTTCATCAAAGAGTTCATGCCCTTCATCGAAAAGACCTACGGCGTGTGTGGCCAGCGTCGCTGCCGCGGAGTCATTGGGCTTTCGATGGGTGGTTATGGAGCGATCAAGACCGGGCTGAAGTATAACGATCTGTTTAGCTATATTGGCATCAACTCTGCCGCGATCGCGCCCTTCAATATCTGGAACGGGCTCGTCGATTGGAACGCTTACTTCAGCCGTCATCCCATCGGGTGGTGGAAGGGGCAGGTTCTTCTTCAGGAAATCCGTCGCGTCTTCACAACGCGCGAGATGTACCAGCAGAACGATCCCACGGCCTTGCTGGAATCCATCACCACTCCCGAAAAAATGCCGCACCTCTATCTGGATGTCGGTGGCCAAGATTACTTCGGATTTCAAGAAGGTTATTTCCGCATCACCAAAATAATGGACGAGCGGCAATGGGCTTATCAAAGCTTCTTTGATCCCAACGGAGGTCATGAGATTTTTCACGACCGTAGGTGGTGGCTCATGCGTTTTGTTAGGGACCAGGTCCAGGCAAGCTCAGATTTTTAAAGTCGTGAAAGAGGGTCTGCGCTCCTGCAGCGTCCTCCCCAAAGCTGTTGTTCTCGATCATTTGTTTGACCACATCGGGAGATTTCGAGACGATCAATGTCGCGCGATACGCGGGACTTTTGGTGTTGTTGTGAAGCTGGTTGAGTGGAATTTGGTCAATAAGCATGTCGCCGACTTCGCTCTGCACGTCGCGGAGTTCGGGAGCGCGAAGCGTCCATTTGGGATCGAGGAAACTCCAGCTGAAGAGTGAACAGTTTTCGCAATTGGGCGTGAGGGTTTTGGGGCTGAGAGGAAGCCGATCATAGCTCGTCCTCCAGCCGTCGGCCCCACGATGGTATTGCCAGACGCGGTCGTGGTAAAATTTTTCTAGCGCTGCGGCCGAAGAATCCGAGAGTTCGTAGAACTGCGCGACGAGGAAGGGCGTGTCGTTGGATTGCATGAGCGCGGCGGCGGCATTCTCGATGGGGATCGAGCGCATGGCTTCGGAGCCGAGATCATCGCTCAGGCGATTGAAGACGGAGTCTCCAATCGCGATCGCCGTATGCCCTGTGGCCAGCGGCTGCCCAGGAGGATTCGGAGTCATGAGCATCCAGAAACCTTTTTTCTGGATGCTCTGTTGCTTGAGAGCGAAGCTGAGAGGCGTAACGACCTCAAAGTCGAGCGACCCCTTGTTTGCGACCTGCGCGCGGTAATGGGCCGTGAAGGCGCTTGCGACTTCGGGACGCCGGGGAGTCGGAAGAGGCGCGCGATCGAGCATGAAGAGGCGAGCGCATTGAGCGGGAGAAACGCGGTCCATCACACGCATGAGACGGGACTGGCTGGCGGAAACGACGGCATGAGCGCAACAAGGCACTATGAAAATCGCAAGCATGAAACCACGAAGCATTAATCTCTAGTTTAGGCTTTCGGCCGCAAACCGGTAGTCAAAATCCCGCCGTTTAAGGCTGAGCGAGTTGAGCTTTTTTGGCGCGGTACTCATCGTATTTAAGCGGATAGATCGTCACGCCGCCGCGATCGACTTCATACACTTGATCCGCGAGAGCTTTGAGGAAGTGACGATCGTGGCTGACGAGAAGCACGGTGCCTTCGAAACGTTGAAGCGCGCTCAGGAGTACTTCGCGCGAACGAATGTCGAGGTGGTTCGTGGGCTCGTCCAGGACAAGGAGGTTGACGGGGTTGGCCAGGAGGGTGGCAAGGACAACGCGGCTCTTTTCTCCGCCGGAGAGCACGGAAATTTTCTTGTCGACGTCGTCGCCGCTGAAAAGAAAGGCGCCGAGGAGGTTTCTGACAAAAGCAATCGATCCATCCGGGATGCGTCGTGAGACTTCCTCGAAGATCGTAGCCTTCGGATTGAGAACTTCGAGAGAATGCTGGCTGAAGTAACCGACGCGGACGTTCGCTCCGATCGCGACGCTGCCGGATGTTGCTTGCGCTTCGCCGACGATGGTTTTCAGGAGCGTCGATTTGCCCGCTCCGTTCACGCCCACGACCGCGATTTTTGAAAGACGCGGAACGACAGCGGTCACATTGGAGAAGACAGTCTTTTTGTCGCCGTCGTCGCGTTCCCAGATCTTGGTGAGATCTTTCATAATGACGACGTCGTTGCCGCTACGAGGTGGGCTCGCGAATTCGAAGTGCATCGTCTTCTCTTCCGGAGGAATTTCGATGCGCTCGATCTTGTCGAGTTTCTTCACGCGGGATTGCACTTGAGCGGCGTGCGATGCGCGCGCAGCGAAGCGTGCGATGAAATCTTCTTCCTTAGCGAGCATGTCGGCTTGACGCTGGTGGCTGGCGATAAGTTGTTTGCGGCGCAAATCGCGCTCGCGTTCGTAGAATTCGTAGTTGCCCGTGTAGGACGTGATCGTCTTGTTGGCGACCTCGACGATGCGCGAGACGATGCGGTTCATGAACTCGCGGTCGTGGCTCGTCATAATGAGTGCGCCCTTGTAGGTCTTGATCCACTCTTCGAGCCATTCGATCGTTTCGAGGTCTAAGTGGTTGGTCGGTTCGTCCATCAGCAACAGGTCAGGATTGAGGGCGAGGATCTTCGCGAGCGCGATGCGCATTTTCCATCCGCCGCTGAAAGTCTCGACGGGGCGCTCGTAATCACCGGGCCCGATGCCGAGACCGGTGAGAATTTCTTTGGCACGAGTCTCGAGGTTATAGCCCCCGCGCGACTCGAATTCGGCCTGAGCTTCACCATACCGTTCGACGAGGGCCATCATGGCGTCATCATCAAGGATATTGATCGCAGAATCTTCGAGTTGTTTTTCAAGATCGGCAACGCGCGCGGCAAGTTCTGAGACTTTTCCTGCACCGGCTTTGACTTCTTCGAGGGCCGAGCGTCCGGCCATTTCGCCGACGCTTTGAGAGAAATAACCTACGACGAGGCGGTCGGGCATGCTGACGGCACCGGTATCCAGTGACTCTTCACGGGTAATCAGTCGGAAGATCGTCGTTTTGCCGGCACCGTTGGGCCCCACAAGCCCGATCTTCTCACCGGGATTGATCTGAAAGCTCGCGTTATCAAAAACGATCTGCTGACCGTAGCGTTTGGACATGCCTGACAAAGAAACCATGGGCACGATTTAGGGCCTCTACTCTTATTTGGCAATGCAATCTGTTCCTTAGCTATCAACACATTCTGTGATATCTTCGCCGCGTGGCAGTTTTGGTGAATGGACACGATCTTTCTAAGGGCTTTTCTGGCAGGCATCTCTTCGACGGACTGGCCTTCGGCATCGCGGACGGCGAGCGCATCGGGCTCATCGGTCCCAACGGCGCTGGCAAGTCGACGCTCTTGAAAATGATCCTCGGCTCCGAAAAGCCCGATTCGGGCAACATCGCGCGCAAACAGGGTCTTCGCGTTGCCTATTTGTCGCAAACTCCGGAGCTCAATCCCGACGCGACGATTCTCGAAACCATTCTTGAAGGCGCGCTGGATCCCTACGACTGGGAATCGACCGCTCGAGCCCTTGAGATCCTCTCGAAGCTTGCCTTCGACGAAGCGGGTCTCGGCGAAGACACGCTCGTAGCTTCGCTTTCGGGTGGCTGGCGCAAAAAGGTCGCGCTTTGCCGCGAGCTCATGCGCGAACCCAATCTGCTCCTTATGGACGAACCGACCAACCATTTGGACGTCGAGAGTATTCTCTGGCTGGAGGAATTCCTCGCCAAGGTTCCTTTCGCCACGCTTACGATCACGCACGATCGTCTTTTCCTGAACCGTATCTCCAACTGCATCTGGGAACTCGATCGCCGCAATCCCAGCGGTCTTCTGCGCGTCGAAGGCGACTACGCCACCTTTTGCGAAATTAAAGAACAACACGTCAACGCTCTTGAGCGCAAAGAAACGGTTCTTAAAAACACTCTTCGACGTGAAACCGAATGGCTTCGCCGTGGTCCTGCCGCGCGTACAACCAAACAGACCGCGCGTATCAATCGCGCCGGCGATCTCTTGGCGAACGTCGAGTCGCTCGAAGGGCTCAACAAGGTTCAAAGTGTAGGCATCGTCTTTGGCACCGCGGAGAGCACTCCGAAAAAACTCATCGAGGCTAAGAAAATCTCTAAGGCGTACGGCGATCGGTCCCTTTTTAAGGACTTTAGCCTGCTTCTGCAACGCGGAAACCGCATCGGCCTTCTTGGACCTAACGGCGCGGGTAAATCGACGCTCATCAAACTCCTTCTGGGTGTCGAGCAACCCGACAGCGGCACGGTCGAGCGCTCGGATCAGCTGCAAATTGCGTACTTCGATCAGAACCGCGAAAATCTCGATCCCAATCTCACGGTCCTCAAAACGATCTGTCCTCAGGGCGATCACGTTTTTTTTCGCGGCAACTACACGCACGTGAGAAGTTATCTCGACCGCTTCCTTTTCAACGTCGAGCAAAGCGATAGCCCCGTTTCGAAACTCTCGGGAGGCGAACAAGCGCGTCTTCTCATCGCGAAGCTCATGCTTCGCGAAGCGAACATTCTGGTTCTGGACGAGCCGACGAACGACCTCGACCTGCCGACGCTCAATATTCTCGAAGAACGCCTCAAAGATTTTGAAGGCGCAATCGTTCTCGTCTCTCACGACCGCTACTTCATGGACCAGGTCGTCGACCGCATCTTCGTTCCGGCCGACGGTCAGATCGAAGAGTTCATGGGCGTCGGTCAGTGGGAGGCCTGGCAGAAAGAGCGCGCTAAACGTTCCAAGTCCGCGCCATTGCCTGCCGGATCACAACGTACGCCCGAAGCTCCCAAGAAAGTGAAGCTCAGCTACAACGACCAACGCGAACTCGATCAGATGGAAACGAAAATCCACGGACTCGAGGCCAAGCTCGACGATCTCACGCAAGAAAGCGCGAAAACCGAAGTCGCTTCGAATTCTTCGAAGCTTTTAAAAGTGACTTCGGAGATGGCAACGCTTCAGCAGCAGATCGACGCGCTTTATGCGCGCTGGAGCGAGCTCGAAGCTAAGTAACTTCTTTTGCGATTTCTTGCATTCGACGAATCACGCTCACGATCCGAGGATCTTTCCTCTGCGACTGGAGCACCGTCGCACAGATTCGATGTTCGCGAAATAAAGGCTTCTTAGCTTCGGGCGCATAAACTACGAGCTCGCCTCTTTTTAGATGCGCGGTTGCGAGCCGAAGTGGCAGGACTCCCACGCACAGACCTTTCAGAGTAAGCGCTCTAACGATCGTAAACGATTCGAGATCGTATCGAAGCTCGTAGTCGAATGAGGCTTTCGCCAGAGACTGAGCGATACTTTCTCCCTGACGATCCGTAGCCCTTTGAACGAAAGCCAGTGGAACTCGGTTCGGGAATTGTTTTGCTTTAACGGCAAAAAGTCCGAAACGATCCGAGTAAAGAACGCGCGAGTCGTAGTCGGACGATAATGGAGGCTCGGCATCCACCACCATGTGCAAAATCCCGCGATCAAGTTGCTGCCACATGCCACTTCCCGAGTGAGTTGTAAGCTGAACGGAAAGGTCCGGGAACTCTTTGTTGAGGTGGCTCAGGGCATGAGGCCAAAACGATTCTCCTAAAGTCTCGTAAGTTCCCACCCGCAAAACACCCGAGACTTTAGTCGCGAAACGGACCCGTTGTTCAACGTCTTCGACCTCAGGAAAAAGGCGTTCGCAGAATTCGTTGAGTCTAAGACCCGCTTCCGTGAGCGCAACTCCCCTGCGGTGGCGGTTGAGAAGACTCACGTCCAGAAGATCTTCGAGAATCCGAACGTTCTTACTGAGTGCGGGTTGCGAGATTCCCAGGAGCCGGGCCGCTTGAAGAAATGATCCTTCGGTGGCCACGAGATGAAACCCGCGGAGTTTTTCGAGGTGTTGGCTGAGCATTTTGATATAACTAATAGTTATTCTATGTGGCATCAAATGAATTATTCCAAGTAGGCAGCTCAGGTGTACAAGTCTGCTCAAGGAGACTTTATGAACACGCAGCAACTCATCACCACTCTCACCATCGGTCTTATTCACCTCAGCGTCGCGGCAGCGGAAACTTCCGAAGAGAATATTTTCAATGCCCTTAGAGAAGCGGGAGCGTTCGTCGAATTTTCACCGACGTCGCCCTCGGAACTTCCTGGCACCGGCGAATTCAAACTCAGCCGCTTGAACTGTGAAAGCCGCACCCACCCGCACCCGACGGAGTTCAGCTGCACATTCGTCGATCTGCACCGACCCTTCGAAGAGGTTTCTTTCGAAGGACCGGGTGCTCAGATCGTCTATGAAAGCCTTGTAGCTGAAGCTGTAGAGGAGCGAGACGCTCCCTTTTTTCGCGGCGCGATCAAATCGGTGAGTGCTCCAGAGCTCCGCTGTTCGAAGCACGGATTTACGGAGTCACGCCTGAGTTATGCGTGTTTCCTCATGAAACGTTTAAAAGTTATTAAGAAGCCTAGTGTGGATGGGGTCAGCTGACGCTGAGAATTTCATAGTCGACTTGGCGACCACGCATCTCGACTTCGAAGGCATCGCCCTGTTTGCGGCCGATGAGCTCGTCGCCCAGCGGCGAGGCCGAGCTGACGATGTTGATCTTTTTGCCTTCCACGGTGACGCTGCGTCCACCGGCAAAGGGGACTAAAAAGAGCAGCTGTTTTGCGGTTTCGTTCTCGATCTCCACGATCGCGCCGATGGCGATCTCGTCGCTCGACGAAAAGGCCTTGGCCTTGAAGGTCTGACAGATACCCAGCAGTTTGCGGATTTCCTGTGCGCGTGCCGCCTGCGCTCCGGCGAGATAGGAGGCTTCTAGGCCGCGCGTATCGTACTTGTTGTCGGCGCGGCTCTCGGCATGAGTCGCCGCTTCGTGGGCCGACTCCGCCGACGAAACGAGGGTTTGGAGATCGTCCTCAAACGATTTGGAAAGTTGTTCCAAAATGAAGGTCTTGTGCGAGAGAGAAAACATTTTCTAATTGAGAGTTTAACTCAATTGCCGGGCGTTAAGCTCAGGTTAAGGAATTTTCTTCCCCCTAAGAGTCGTCGAAAATCGTTAGAATAGAAGCATGTCGAGTTCCATAAGCCGGTCGGAGAGCCTGCTTCAGAAAGTCTCAAAAATCAGAGACATTCCTACGCTATCGGTAGTTCTCGGAGGCGTCCTTAAAGCGCTTCGGGAAGAAGATACTCCCCGCCATAAGATCGCTGAACTTCTCAAGAGGGATCAGATCCTCACTGCGCGCATCTTGCGCATGGTGAACTCGGGTTTCTATGCTCGCTCGGTCGAGATTACAGACGTGAAACGCGCCCTGCATTTCCTCGGTGATCATACCGTGATGGCGCTCGTGCTCGGCACGAGTTCTTTCAATGACGAAGATCACTCGGCGTCTTCGTGGTTCGACGTGCAAGATTTCTGGCTGCACTGTCTCGCGACCGCAGTTGCGAGCGAGTTCCTGGCGATTCGTCTCGGCGGCGCGAACCCCGAAGAGTGTTTCACCTGCGGCCTGCTGCACGATCTCGGCAAGATGGCGCTCTTCCGCGCCGACAAAGAGACCCTCGAAGAGATCGTCTTGAAGTGTCGCAAAGAGGGTCGCTCCTTCCTCTCGGCGGAGAACGAACTCGGACTACCCGGGCATCACGTCGTCGGCGAACGTATCGCGCAGCAATGGAGTCTTCCGGTCGTGGTAAGAAAAACGATTCGCTACCATCACAAGGACGTGCGGATTTTCGAGAGTATCGTTCCCGAGCATCGCAAGGTCGTAATGATAGTAACGCTTGCGGATACGATGGCCAAACGCTGCGGTCTCGGGTTTTCGGGCGACGAACTTCTTCCGGATTACAACGAAGAGTATCTCGCCGCGCTTGGAATCTCGAGAACCTTCATCGAGGAACTCGAAGAACGCTTACCGATGGAAACCTTCAGCGCGCGCGAACTTCTGGTCCAGAGAAATCTTCAGAAGAAGATCGCTTAATCGCGAAAGCTGCCACCCAGAAAGCGGCGCAAAGTACAAAGATCGCGTAGGTCGGAACGCTCGCTCTTTCCAAAATATCGTTAAGCGTGCGGCCCACGATGCCTTGAGCCGTGAGACAGTACCCCACGAAAAAGACGAGAGTGCAGACTTTCAGTCCGACTATGCGTCCGTCTCCGATGCGTGCACGTAGCGAAGCGTTCGGTCCCCAACACAGCATGACGAGAACTGCGAGCATCGGGATATAGCAATAGCCCATGCTGTTGATCCACGACGCGGGAGAGAACTGGCCCATCATCGCCATGAGAAAAAAGAAGCTTAAGACGCGTTCTCGGCGCGCCTGTCCCGGTTTGAATGTCAGTAGGAAGATTCCCGAAACTACGACGACCGTAACTTGTGCGATCTTCATGAGCAGCCCTTCGGAAATCGCGCCAAAAAGTCCCGAGCGCGCGAGTCTTACGAGCAAAGCGGAGAGGGCTTGATAGGCCTCGCGTCCGAAATCGTTCTGCGGGCCGTAAACCCTGAGCATCTCGACCTGCTGCACGTGCAGATGAATGTTCTCGCTCCATCCGAAATAAAGCGCGGGCAGTAGCACGAGTGCGAGCGACCACGCCGTGAAAAAAATAACGAAGCGCCAGTCTTTCTGCCAGAAGAAATAGAGCAGCATGAACACCGGGAAAACTTTGAAGTTTACCGCAAGCGCGAGCCAGAAGGCGGCGGACACGGATTTGGAATGCACGTGCCTATAAAGACAGAAGAAAACGAAGCTAAGGACCCAGAGGGAGATGTTAGCTGTCTGGAATTGTCCGAAGATGTTATTGCTCATGGCGACCATGAGGAATATCCACGGAGCGGCCTGGCCCGCGAGTCTCAGTCCCGATTCTCTGAGCATTCTCTTCAGGAGAATCCAGCCGGTGAAGCCAATCATCAGCGTGATTGTCGCGTAAACGAAGCGAAGGGCATGAAGCGGAAGCCATGAGAGAGGTGCGCCGAGAAGCGCGAAGAGAGGACTGTAATAGTAGCCACCCTGCCCGCTGCGTGAAATCTCGTAGATTTCGCTCCAACGCCCCACGCGTACACGCTCCCATGCGAGCGCATATGTGCTCATATCGTTGCTCCAGCGCAGCGCTATCGAGAAACTCACGCAAACAAGAATGCTCGCGATCAACCAAATCCAAGAAGATCCGTGCTTGGCGCGGAAGCGTAGCGTTTCCCGGAGCATGCGCAGTCCATCTCGAACGGGAGAGACCTTGGATCCTTCGCGGTCGACCCAGGTCACCGGAGTCTCTACGATCAGCGCGCCTGCGGCTTCGCCTCGTAAAATCATCTCAAGATCAAAAGCCCACCTCTTTTCTTCGAGCTTCTGCACGACGTCGCGCGAGAAAGGGGCCGTCCAGAGCTTGAAGCCGCACTGGGTATCGCTGAAGGCATTCGCGTGAAAGAGCGACGAGAAATAACTGAAGAGACGTCCGAGCAGGATGCGGTACCAGGGCTGAGCTTCGGCGAGTTTTGCACCGATGCAGTGGCGCGATCCGATCATGAGCTCGGGTCTGAGGACTTCGAAGCGAGCGATGGCAGGAAGAATTTCTTCGAGCGTCGTCGAGAGATCCACGTCGAGAAAACCGCGGATCGGAGCCCTGCTTTCAGCGTCTCCCGCGCGGACGGCGGCTCCTTTTCCTTGGTTTTCTCCCAGGCTCAGGACCTTTATTTGCCATGCGAAACCCCGTTTTGCGATCCAGCTGGTCAAAACTTCGGCAGTTGTGTCGTGGGAGCCATCGTCGACAAAGATCCATTCGCTTTTTTTGAGCAGCGGATGTGTGGCGTAGGCCTCGTAAAAACGTTCAAAGGACTCGAAAAAGTAGGGAAGTCGGAGGGCCTCGTCGTAGCAGGGAACAATGAGGCTCAAAGAAGGCGTTTCGAGTTCCGACACGCGGACGAAACTAGTCTATTCAGAGTCGAAAAACCCAAAGCTTCCGCGCAAAAATGTGCGCCGCAGCATCGTTTTTTTGGGTTATCCACAAGTTATCCACAGGTCGAGAAGCCTCTTTTTGCCCCTAAATTTGATTGATTGATCAAATCTTTGCCCAATAATCCCAACACTTGGCGCAGTGCTGCATATAAATCGCTAAAAACCTTTCAAATCTTATTCACAAAAGTGGAAGGGAGCGGCTATTACCAAAAGCTTTTCGTTTTTCTCCTGACGTCAAAATTCCGTCTAAGTTTTGTCCGCTTCCCACGGGAATGTCGATCTTGTCGTCATTTTACGAATTCCCCTGCGCTTTAGACGGCCTCCCAAGATGGTTCTCAATTTGCATTGCTTCTCCCGCGAGCACGAGGCTCGCATCAAAAAATGCTTCACGGAAGAAAAACTCTTTTGGGGTCACTGACCCTTCTGTGTTCCTTGGCAGTGTCGGGGTCGGCGCTCGCCCAAACGCGTTTCACTCTGAGTTCCGCCGATCTCGGCGATCAAGGGAACTTCGAAAAAGAGATATCTTCCGATGGATCTTCGGATTACCTTCGTCGACTCGCGAATGCAGTGACCTTTATCCAAGCGGGTTCGAGTTCGGATTACTCCGTTCCTTTCAAACACATGATCCTCAACGTCGGCGTCGGCCTGGGTTACCAGGACGGCTACGCTGGCTTTAACGACGTCGTAAGCGGGAGGGC
>JBDSDI010000027.1:0-3792 GCA_039920645.1 Bdellovibrionota bacterium
GGCTTCGGCGCCGAATTCGCTTATAAGCTGCACACGAATTTCGACCTCGGACTTTCCGTGTCCTACGAGCTCTACGAGAGCCGCGTCGAGCAAGGCGCCGCTTCGACTGAATTCAGCGACGCGCACATGAAGCTCTTCCCTGTCGTTGCCGTTGCGCGCTGGCAGTGGCCTCACAAATTCTGGAGCACCGAAGCCGAAGCCGGCGTCGGCGCGGGCATCTTCAATATGAAGGTCGATTCGACGAACCTCTCGCAAACGACTGTGACCGATTCCGCGACGAGCCTGCTCGCTCACGGCGCCGTGGGCCTCAGCCTCGCCTGGTTGGACAACGCGACCATCGGCACGATGATCGGCTACCGCTACATGATGCTCGGCAAGAAGGTCTTCCCTGCGAGCGTCTTTGATATCCAGCGTTCGAGTCTCTCAGGCGCTTACGCAAAAGCTTCGCTTCGCTATCATTTCTAAAACTCGCGAGCCGCCACATGTTGGATATCGAAACGCGCTCAAGACTTTTCGTGAAGCAACGCTTCGAGGGACTTGAACTCCTCGGCATCGAATCGCGTAACAAATACGAGATCCTCGGCGAGACGGGCGAGAGCGTCGGTTTCGCGGCCGAACAAAGCCAGGGATTTTTTGGATGGCTGTCGCGCCAATTCGCGGGCCACTGGCGCAGCTTCGAGATCCACGTCTTCGGTCCGAATCGCGATCTCGCACTCGTGGTGCGCCACCCGTTTCGATTCTTCTTCCAACGTCTCGACGTTTCAGATGCCAACGGGCGATCGATCGGCGCGATCCAACGTCGCTTCTCAATTCTCTCGAAGTGTTTCGATGTCGAGGATGCACGCGGCGAGATCTTGCTCACGGTGCGCTCGCCGCTCTGGAGAATGTGGAATTTTCCTTTCCACCGCAGCGGTCAGGAGGTCGCGTGTGTGACCAAGAAATGGACCGGCCTCCTCGCGGAAGCTTTTACGGACATGGACAACTTCCTCATCGACTTCGCTTCACCCTCGCTGAGCGTCGACGAGAAGCAGCTCATTCTTGCCGCCGCCCTCTATATCGATCTTAATTTTTTTGAGACCCGCGCCGGCGAAAATAGTCGCTAGCGCTCAGTAGTTCAGGATGCTCTTAAGCAGCGCGGCGCCGCTGAAGATCTTACTCTCGAGCACGTTCTGCAAACGTTGTTGCGCTTCGGGCGATGGCGTATCGCCGTTGAGGAAGTGCCACTGCGCTTCGTAGAAGTCGGGCGCTTCGGGACGCAGACCGATCTCGTAAGAGAAAAATCCGTGCGAAGCATTCAGTTTGCCGAGCACTTGGCCAAAGATCTGTGATTGCGTTGGAACCACGCCGTCGCTGACGGGATCGAGACCGCGGGAGTTGTGAATATCGGCAATGAGCTGGAATCCGATCTTCGCGAGGAAGTCGTCGCCCTCTTCGCGGCTGTGGATATACGTCTGGTACGAATAGCTGGGAATTTCCTTAGGTTCAGGAGAATATGTCTCGGGGTAAACGGGACTGTTGTACTTTTCCATGTCTGCTGCGGACAGATCGTCCATACCGGCTGCGTACTTCGGAGAATAGCGCTTCAGCCATTCGGCGAGAGGCGTGCCATGGTGAGGCGACGAAAATGTCGAGAGACTTACGAAGACATTCTTGAGGGGAATCACTTCGCCGCTCGAGAGCGTGACGCTCAAATGATGATAGGTATAACGAGCGACCGGACCGCCCATCGAATATGCGAAAGCGTGGCAGCGGAAATCCGGGTTCTTCTCGAGAATGGTCTTGAGGAAGCCCTGGAGTTTGTGAGCGCGGTCCATGACCGTGCCGACTTTGCCGAGTTCGAAGGGAACGTAGCCGATACCGCGGCTTTGGAGTTTGTCGCGGAAATGAACCATTGAGTCGGTGTTGCCACCCCCTGCGCCGGGAAGGAAGCAAATCGGAAGCCCCTTCTCCATTGCGTGTGCAGAAGAGAGACTGGACAGAGCCACTAAACCGAGAAAGATCCCCTTTTTCATAGCCACCTCTAACTCGGGATCTAGACGCCGCACCATGCCAGAGTCAACACGAGGTCGACGACACGCCGCAGCAATATCGAAGATTTATGCCCTGTCCCCTCTATAACGAAGAGCTCAGAGAATCAGTTGGTGAATTCGCGCTGGCTTTCGAAAAAGCGCAGGAGGCGTTCGGCATGAGCCACGCGCTGAGCATCCGTGCAGGAGCTCATATAGGCACGCAGGTCTTGCGCAGCGTTGGCGTAACGGCCCATACGTCCCATAAGAAGGCCACGCTCTTTGAGGGCCTCGATGCTTTCCGTAGGACAGAGTTCGACGAGTCCGGTGAGCACCCAATAGAGGCGCGGGAGATCTTCTTTTTCTTGGAAGATCGCCTTGAGGTTGCGAAGCATTCTCGAAGTGATTTCCTGGGGATGTGCAACTTTCAGCGCTTCGGGTCCGAAGACGAGAACGCCACGGGTCCATTCTTCAAGACGCTTTTCACAGTCATCGACGTTCAGCACCTTGGCGTTGTCGAAAGCGTCCACGAAACGTTGCTGACGCCAGCTGATCGCGGTGCCTTCTTCGTCAGGCGAAACGATGCGCACGAGGAAGTGGCCAGGGAATGCAATGCCGATCGCCTTGAGACCCACCTTACGGCAGAGCGCCATATAGACGAGAGAGAGAGTGATTGGAATGCCTTTGCGGCGCAGAAGAACGTCGTTCAGGAACGAGTTCTTGATGTTGTAGTAGTTGTTGGTGTCGCCTTTGAACTCAAGATCTTCGGTGAAGATCTTGCTCACGAAAGCGACCTTTTCCCAGATCTGATCGGTCTGGGGACAGTCCTTCAGAAGGGGGTCAACTTGCTCGTAGAAAGCGTGGATTTGGGCGTCCACATCGAGATCTTCGTATTCGAGTTTGGCGAGAAGCAGACCCAAGCGAAGCGGATCCCAATCGTCGAGTTGAGGGGATTTGACCCTGGCCAGAAGCGCCGAAATCTCGGAGAGCGTCGAATCCATTTTGCAGCCCCGATCGGTCTCAAGCATAGGGCGTTGAAGATAAAGGATTTCGATCCGGGGGTCTAGGGAATAAGGTTCCCAAAACAACCCTCTCAACGCTGCAGCATGGAGCGGCGGGCTGCCTTGCAGAGTTTGAGAACACCCCCTAAAAGAGGAGACCATGGCGCGAAAATACGGACTTTACGTGAATGGGCAATATGTTCATACGAAAGCTTGGAAGCCGGTGCCGAAATCCACGCACCCCGCCGAGCTTCTGGGCGAAATGGCATTTTTCGACAGTGCCCACGATGATCCGGAACTTTTGGATGCCGCTTTGGAGGGAGTGTCCCAGACCTTCCACCAGATCATGCATCAAGGCTTCTTTCCTTTGGAAGAACGTCTCGCGTTTCTCGCTCGCCTGAAACTTCGCCTCGAGGATCAGAAAGAGAATTTTGCGCAACTCATGATGAACGAGGTCGCCAAACCCATCGCGCTTTGCCGGGCCGAGGTTGACCGCGCCATCTACACGATTCACTGGACGCTTGAGGAAGCGCGGGCCCTGCTCTCGGACCAACCCCTTCCCTTCGAAGGCCGTGAAGGTTGGAAAATATTTTCGGGTGTCGCCGTGCGCGAAGCACGCGGACCTTTGCTTGCCCTTTCCCCTTTCAACTTCCCTTTGAACCTCGTCATGCACAAGCTCGCTCCCGCGATTGCATGCGGATGCCCCGTGCTTTTGAAGCCATCGCCCAAGGCCGCGCTCACGGCGCTCTGCCTCGTCGACTACTGCCACGCGGAAGGCCTCCCTC
>JBDSDI010000028.1:0-6816 GCA_039920645.1 Bdellovibrionota bacterium
TCGTCCGCACACGCCTGGAAGCCGTCGATCAAAAGACGGTGATTTCCCTCGAAGTAATGGACACGGGGATCGGCATTCCCGAAGAAGCCATGGACCGAATGTTTCAACCTTTCTCTCAGGCAGAAAAGTCAACGACTCGAAAATTTGGAGGCACCGGCTTGGGGCTCTCCATCTCAAAGCGCCTTGTGGATTTGATGGGTGGAAAAATTCATCTCACGAGCGAATTCGGGAAAGGAACCACTTTTTCTGTTCAGCTGCAGCTTGAAACCGGTCGGCAGATCGAAAAACAAGTTGTGGATGAGATTCAAAAACTAGCACTTGCTTCGAATTCGAGAAAACGCCCCACTTTGCTAGGGCGCGTGTTAGTGGCCGAAGACAATACGACGAATCAAAAGGTCATCGCGCGTATGCTGGAAAAATGGGGATGTAAGTATCACATCGTTGCAAACGGTAACGAAGTTTTGGATGTGATGCGCGACACTCGCTTCGACCTCATCTTGATGGACTGCCAGATGCCCGAAATGGATGGCTACACCGCGACTCGGCTCATACGCCAAAGCAATCCACTCGCGCAAAACACGCCCATCGTCGCCTTGACCGCCAATGCGATAAGTGGCGATGAAACGTTGTGCGTCCAAGCCGGCATGAATGGCTATCTGACAAAGCCGGTGGACATGCGCGACTTAGAGGCAGTGCTCGTTAAATATTTAAAAATCGATACACGTGACCAGGTTGCATCCGAGGTGTAATCGGTCAGTCTTTTGCTTCGAGCTCGGCGCGATCTAATTTATGGGCAGTGTGAAACAATAAGTGTTTCCGGTGCCGAGTTCCGATTCAATCGAGATATTTCCCCCGTGCGCTTCAACGATACCTTTGCAAAGGTGCAGTCCAAGCCCCGATCCCTGCCGACCCAGTTTGTGCAGTTGGGAGAACTTATCGACAATCCCTACCTGTTTTTTTGTGGGGATTTCTTTTCCGCTGTCGACGACCGAAATCTCAACCTGCGATCCACGGCGAACGGCCGTAATGGCAATGGATCCCTTATTCGGGGTGTGTCTAAGAGCGTTTTGAATCAAATTCGATAAGACTTGAAGTATTCGGTCACGGTCAAAAGTTCCCATGAGTGGCTGCTCGCTGCAATTTGTCGTAATCTCAATATTCTTCGTCATCGCAATGCTGCCAAAAATATCAGTGCATTCCATGAGAACGTCGGCCACGTCTTCGTCGGTCCGATTTAACGGAAAATTCCCGGTGCTCAGCCTTTCAAGATCTAGCAAATCCGTAACCAGTCGCTCCATCGAGCTCGAGTTGCGACGGATCAATCCCAGAAGGCGATGAATTTCCGGCGACACGATTTTTTCTGAGACAAGTGAGGCATGGAGACTCTCGCCTAACTTTGCAATCATATCCAATGGATCTTTAAGATCACGACTTACAACGGTCATGAGGGCCTTTGTCTCGTTGTGGGCATCCACTTCGTTGGTCAGGTCCGTTGCGACAAGTTCGATCTCGCCGTCGATGATCGTGCGTTCACCGAGAAGATCAGCATCAGTGGCACCACGTTCGAGGACGAACAGGGCTTCCGCTGCGAGTTTGAGTCTGCGTCGCTCCTTAGTGACGGCAGCATCAGAGGTGGCGCGCTCTCGTTTTTGCGCCAAATCGCTTACGAGGCGTTCTTGCTCCAGGCTTGAGTCTGCAATTTCTCTCTCGCTCGTAAGGTCCTGGGCATCAGGGGAAGATCTCGCTTCTTCTTTTTTTGCATCAAAAAGCCTGCGCTTGTCGTTTTGCGCTTGGTCGGCATGCACGCGATTTTCCGAGACCAAAGAATCCGCACTCATTTCAGCCGCGTTCTGCTCTCGATTAAGGGAGATGTCCGTTTTAGTGCGTTCGTTTGCTAAGCTCGTGTCGGTCTTTTTCCGCACAGTACCGAGTAGGCCAGTGACTTCGTTGTTAGAACTTTCCACAAAAGACTCCTTTATTAACACGACACTAAAAATCCAGAATACTCCCATGCGCAGGGTATTGAGATTCGTTAGTTAATCAATTTTGGCGGTGACCGTCTATGGGGACTCCACCCAAAGGCTCGCACTTCCAAGGCCATACAATGCATAACCATTTAAATTTAATTAAATTTTCGCATAACTCAGCAGTATGCCTTGTGGCTTGTTATGGAGCTTCTGAGGCAGCACATTATGCACTGCGTCCTGCCAAGCCGGTGGCGTGAATCAACAAGATCGGGGTCTTCGGCGACGCAGATCCTACTGTGTTCTGGAACGCGCTCTAAGCGTCGGCTTTGCGTCTCCATAGATCGAAGGCGATGAGCGTGTAAAGAAGCGGAACCTCGCACCCACCGTTCTTATAGAGAAATCCGTTAGGGATCGTCGTCACAAAAGCGCCGAACATGATGGCCATGATCGCCACTAAAGAATAACGTTCAAGCTTGGCAATCCAAAGTGTGACCGCCAACCCGATCTCAAAATATCCGAGAAAGAATCGAAGATCCGTAGGGAGGAGGTGTCCCTGCGTTTGCCACCACCTCAGCCCTGCTTCGCCAAGATTCCAAAGCCCATGAGCCACGAAGGCGAAACTCAAAACGAATCTGAAGACGCTTCTCATCCCAGACTCCGGAGGGCAGACATCCCTCCATCGACTCCGAGAACTTGACCCGTAATCCAACTCGCATCTTCCGACAGCAAGAACCTCGCTGCTAGGGCCAGGTCTTCCGGGCTTCCTACTCGACCAAGCGGGTGAGTGCGCTCCGATGCCTTGAACACAGCCTCTCCGAAACGCGACGACATTTTGGAACGTGTGAGGGAAGGGGCAATAGCATTGATCCGCACGCCTTTAGATGCGTACGTCGCGGCAAGCGAACGGACAAGCCCCTCGAGACCCGCCTTGGCGGCCGCGATGGCTTCGTGATTCGGCAGCCCGACGTGGGCGGCGACCGAAGAAAAAAACACCATCGATGCTCCCGGGACTGTCATCAGATACGGAAGGGTCGATCTCGCTGCCCAAAACGGAATTGTGAGATTGAGGAGTAGCGTTTCTTGCCACTCGGATTCGCGCGTCAGGTGTGCGGGTTTAATGAGGATCGAGCCGACGGCCACCACGAGCCCCGAGAGTGGAGTGCTCTGCCATGCGGCCGCTTCGTCGATCAAAACTTTCAACGCCTCTGGCCCTTCATCGCTGGACCAAACCGCGTATCTGAAACGATCGGGAAATTGAGCTTCAAGATCCTCGATCGACGCTCGATTGCGAACGATACCAAAGACCTGAGCTCCTTCTGCAAGAAGCTTCAAAGTCAGGGCATGTCCGGTCGACCCGCTGGCCCCTAGAATCACGTGCTTTTTTCCAACGCTGCTCATCTTGAGAGCATCGTCTTGTGGTTCGTTTTTCCCGTTTTTATCATTGTATAAACGTGTTTAGACAAATCAAAACTAAAATGCAAAAACTGTTCAGGAGGAGATGAATGATCATGCAAACAGCCCCCAATTCGAACGAATGGCTTGAAAGACTCAGAAGAGAGGTTTTAATCCCTCGCGGGAAACGCATCGAGAATCACTCCTTCGTCAAAGGTATGCAGTCCGGCAGCGTCGAGCCGGCTCGCGCCGTTCACTTCTTTGCTGGACTCATGTGGCACTTGATGGATTTCGGCAAACATGTCGAACATCTGATGAACAAACGCCCGCCTGAAGTGCAAAAACTTCTTGAGGGGCGCGATGAAGACAAGGACGGGGATACGGAGATTTTGGGACGGATCGTAAAAGCTTTCGGGGGAGACTTCGCCACAATTTCAAAGACGCCGTGGCGCTATGAACCACACCCCGTTTGGATTCATCATGACGCTCTGCTGAGGGCTGCGATCTACAGTGAGGATTTGCCGTGGCAGGTCGGCACGGCGGCCCTGAATGTCGGCATTGAAAGCCTCGTGCCCACGATGGTCGAGCCGCTGTTTTTCGCCGCAGTAAAAAATTACGGAGTGAGTGACGACGAAGCCGCGTGGCTAGAGTCTCGTTCGGGAGAAAAAGAAAAACAGCATGGCGAGAATGGTTTCATTATTTTGTCTCATCATGTGGGACCCGAAGATTTCGAACTTCAGGACAAGTGCGGTTTTTACGTCCGCGCGCTCTCGCGGTCGATGGCTTACGGACTTCTCGAGTCGGGCCTTTAAAGAGAAAGTTTCGCAAGCAACGCGAAGAAGTCGGTGCCGCGTGGACCGGCTTTGGCCAACAGATCGAGAGCCTTCGATGCGGATTTAACCATCACTAAGAGTTGCTTTTTGCGCTTAGGGTCAAGAATATATGAGGAATCTTGTTGAAGAGACGTATCGATCTCCTGGGCCGATTTCAACGTTTGCGCCAGTATCTTGCGTTCGCGCATCTTCAGCACGGATTGGATCACGCCTGAAATGTCGGGATTGGGTCCGAGTAGCACGGTTCCGCGGGGTCCTTGTCCTACTTCGCAAATGACCGAGTAATCGAGAAGTTCTTTGACCGCGAAACTCACAAGCGTCTTGGAAACTTTCAAAAGCGCCACGATGCGGGTGGCATCGAGCGGCTCCTTCGAAAGAAACAACAACGCCCAAATGCGCCCGTGAATTCTTTTGAAGCCCCAATACTGGATAAATTCGCCGACGTCTTCTGAGAGACGCGCGACATCTGCACGGAGTTTGACGACTTTATTTTGCACTGCTCGAACTATATCCGCGCGTTCACGCCTCCGCAACTTCGACTTGACCCCTTGTGAATAAACAGTTTACATTTCATTAAACTTTATGCCCACGCCACATCAAATGATTTTGACTCAAATCGAGAATGAAACGGGGCATATCGACTTTTCGATTCCCGAATCTCTTAGCCTTCCCACGGTCCATTATTTATTGAGCCGACATCTCCTAGATGGTGGTAAAAAACTCCGTCCTTATCTCTGCCTGTGTTTCGGCAAGATGCTGGGACTACCGGCCTCCCAGCTCGAGGCCTGCGCCCGAATCGCGGAAATCGTTCATTCGGCAAGTCTTGCCCATGACGACGTGATCGATGAGGCACGCGTCCGCCGCGGACGCAGAACCCTCAATGCCTCTACCTCAAACGCTCAGGCGGTTTTGGCAGGCGATTTGCTGCTCGCCCGATCTACGTCGCTTTGTCTCGATCTCGGAAACATGACTCTCGCTCGTGATCTCGCGGATACCCTCGAGGAACTCGTCGCTGGAGAGTGGCTGCAACTCGAAGCCCGCGGCAATTTCGAGATCTCAGAGCGCCATCTTGAACGCGTCTCACTCGCCAAAACGGCGAGCCTTTTGCGCTGGTGTTTTCTGGCGCCCCTTCGCCTTGCCGGACTAAACGGAGAAATCGAAGGTTTGGCCAACGAGCTCGCTCGGCTGATCGGATTGTCCTTTCAGATGAGCGATGACTGTGTCGACTATTCCCGAGAGTCGGGCAAAGAGTACGGCAAGGATTATTCCGAAGGCCTCTTGAATTGGGTAAGCTGGACGCTGGTCGCCTGGGGGCAAAAGCCAGATCCTTCAAAACCCCACGGCTGGGAGGATTCCAAAATTCACGAAGCGGTCGAAGACGTGCAAGCGCGCGCATCCATGAAACTGAAGCTGGCTCGTGAGTGCTTGGAACAGATTTTTCTCCAAGCGCAAATCATCGGCCTCTCGCCCGTCAGGCAGTACCAACAAAATTTGTTCGACCTTATTGGAACACTTGAGAAAAGGAGCTTTTGAAACATGCTTCAAGATTCTAAAATTTTTATGCTTGAGGCTGATAGTCCGGGAGCCCGCTCCGCTCTGCTCAATGGCTGGATCGAGGTCGGACAAGAGCGCGTTCGCGTCGTGGCGGAAGAAGTCTTAGAAGGCCCCGTTCGAACGATCGCTTTTAAACGTGTTGATCGACCGCGTCCTGCTCGAATCAAAGCGCTGTTGGTATCTTTGCGGGCGGTGAGTCTTACCGCAACAGCCTTGCCTGGGTTCGCGGTTCTGAGTCTCGGATTGCTCTCGGGACTACGCGCTGAACTTGGCTTTTTCGTTCTGGCACTTTTGGGAACCATATTTCTTCAAATCGGCGTGAACGTCCTCAACGATGTCGAAGATCACCTTAAACTCATCGACCTTCCTGGGAGTTCGGGCGGTAGTCAGACGATACAAAGAGGTTGGCTCAGCGCTTACGAACTCCGCATCGTGGGCTATTTGAGTCTGGCGATAGGTGTGGGTCTCGGTCTTCCGGTCCTTATGCGGCATTGGCAGATACTCGTGCCTGTGAGAACCGTCGCACTGATCGGAAGTTTGGGCTACTCGTCGAAGCCCTTGGGACTCAAGTACCGTGCGCTAGGAGATATCGCTGTATTCTTGATGTGCGGCCCGCTGCTGACGGCGGGTTATTCCATGGCGACTTTTTCGGCGGTGATACCTGGCGTATATCACTTGGGCTTTTTCTTTGGTCTGCTTGCATGCGGCATTCTTCATATTAATAATATTCAAGACATTCGCATCGACACCCTCAGCGGTGCTCGCACGCTCGCGGCTAAACTCGGGTTCGAGAAGTCTAGACTTCTGCTTACGGCGTTTTACGTCCTCGCCTATCTCAGTTTAGGAGTCGGAGTTCTTCAGGGAGTTCTTCATCCTGCAGTCCTTTTTTCGATTCTCGCCATTCCGTTTTTTGCGAAGATTCTCTCGCGGAGTCGTGTGGCAAGTGGACCCGATTCGCCAGCCCTCAACGGACTGCGCGTGATGGCGGCCCAGGGTCACCTGATTGCGGGACTGACGATGCTTGTAGCCCTGAGCCTCGCGAGGTATATCGCTTCGTCCCCCTAAGCCAA
>JBDSDI010000029.1:0-9383 GCA_039920645.1 Bdellovibrionota bacterium
GCCATTGATTCTCGGGAATCCGGGATGCCGTCGTGAACAAGACCCACTCATTTCCGAAAATCTTGTTATGAAGAAGCATAAGTAGGATCGGAGAAAGTCCGCTCGCAAACGCAAAGAGGCGAGCCCAAGAAAATTTACGCTCATCATCAAAAATAAGTAAAATCGAAAAAGCGGGAATGATCAGGACGATGTTGGGTCGAAGAAGAACCGCGAACCCCAGAAGTAGGCCTCCAATATACGAAATCTCGCGCGACGCTCGGCTTTTGAGCACGATCCAGAGCGCCGCGAGCAATAAGATCAAAGCCCAAGGTTCGGTCAAACGCCAAAGTGTGTAAGAAGCAATATTCCCGAAATCCAAAGCCAAGATCCGCGCGCTCTTGTCTATGAACAGAAATCCACAAAACGTAGCGATCCTCAGAATTTTATTATCAACAAGAAGACCAATGAGCCTCCAGACGAGGACACTCAAGAAAAGCAGCAATGCGAGTCCCAAAAGGTGAGTTTCGCCGAAGAAAATCTTTTCGAGAGAAATGAGATAACGAAGGCCCGGCATAAAGTAAAAGACCTGCTCGAATCCGAGAAGGAATCCTTTCCACGAACCCGAGCGAAGCGCCAGGAGCATATCTCGGGAGTACGCTTCATAAGTCAGTCCGTCTTCGCCGCCGCCTTGAATAATAAGTTGCGAGTAGGTGCCGATCTCCGTGCCCAAGGCATACGCCGTCACACCTAGCACCGCGGCGGATTCCAATAGAGAGTTCCATCTCAGTCGCACGCGTGCCATAAGACAAAGATAAGCCGCAAGAGCGGCACGCAAGCGAGCACATCACGGGCAAGATCCCATGCATTTTTTTGAATAAAGAGCCCCGCCTCAATGTCCTTCCTCACGTGAAGGTAGAAGAGCGAGGCGGTTCCCAAGCTGGACGCATCCCGAAGACATCGGAATCCGTCTTTCGAGAAATCACCGCGCAGTTCGCGCCATTCCGGATCCTGAACAAAAAGACGATCTTTCCAGCAGATTTCTCGCGGCGGAAAATCGCGGGAATGATCCCACTTTAGGAAAAAAGGAATCTGATGCCTGAGTACGTCGGAAATCTCGGGATAGAAGTTCAGATCGACGGCATTGAGACGTCCGATCCTGAAGCGTCTTAAGTACGAATAATACGGCCACTCGACCCGTCTGCTCATTGTCTTCGTCTGCCAGATACCGTCGGCGGAAAACTCGTAGTTGTTGGAAACAAAACCCGTTCTCCGCCAACATCTTTCCTTGTTTTCATCGCAGTAATTCCGTGCAGGGAAACTGAGATCGAAATCATTTTGAGCCACGCTATCAAGCGTCGGCGGGAAAATCGAAGATTTCTTCGCCGCTAACGTGGTCGTTGGCAGGAAGATGCCTTGGCCTTCCTGGATCTGGAGGTCGTTGCGGACGAAATGTCCTGCGACGAATGCCACGCCAAGACCGCATACGAAAAAACGAAGAGAAAAATTCTGTCGCAGATCCGAAATTGCCAGCACGACAACGAAGCCGGCCCAGATCAGCGTTTCTTCAAGTCTCAAGACCGGTAGGCCCAATGCCACTAAAAAAAGGAGTGCAATGGTCGACTTCAGGAGCAGGGTCTTAAGCATTCCTTTTTTTCTTTCTTGAAAGGAAAACTAAGAAAAGCAAGATACCAAGGAGAGCATTGAGCGGCTTGCTGTTGCTGAAAGTGTTTTCCGTGACCCCCGCCGCAAGTGTTACGAGAATCACCGGGATCGTCGTCGGAAAAGCGAGAGCCAAACCGATGAGGCTCAACGCGAGTAAGACGATTCCCAAGATGCCGGACTCCGCAGCAGCTTGAAGATAGATGCTGTGCGCGTAATAGAGTTGGGGTCCGCGAATGTTGTATTGGTTCCAGTCGGCAGGGCTTTGGTCACCACTGATCCCGTTTTGTTTGTAGCCCACGCCAAAGATCGGATCCCCAAAGAAGAGCTTCCGATTGTGATTCCAGATATCGCGACGAGAAAGCCAGCTGTCATTGGTGCGGATGTTGCGCATCTCATCGACCTTCGCGCGAACTCCGGGATGAAAGGTCACGAGTGCCGCGGCCATCGCTACACCCAAGGCCATGACGAAAATTAAAATCCGCGGTCGACCCCAGCGATAGGCCCAAGGCAACCCGCGAATGGCGAGATAGACCAGCGCTACCGCGCAGGCCGTTCTGGAGGCGGTCAGAAAAAGTACGATCGTAGAACAAACCCAACCCACCAACTCCCATTTCTTGGACCTGAAAAGATCTCTCAAATCGTATTCCATTCGGAGTCTCTCGAACCAAAAAACAAGAAAAGGGAGCATCGCATAAGCGAGATAGATGGGGCTCTTCATCCAAGCGACGGCGAAGCGGTAGTCGAGGACGAAGATTTGATAGAGCGAAAAGATCGCGTTCGCGAGGCTGGCGAGCGAGAAAAATCGAATGAAAAAATCTTCTTTCCTCGAATCAAGACGCTCTTTAAGCAAAATAGCCGGAAATGCGACGACCCAAAGAGGCGCAGAAGAGATCGCGTCCCAGAAATTGGTATTCCATCGTCTGAAAAAAAGCAGACCGACGACGAGATAAACCGTATAAAGCGCCGCCGACAAAAAAGCCATTTTTTCCCAAGAAGTGAATTCATCAAGTCGCTTGCGGTAGATAACCCGAGCGAGAGCTCCCCAAAAAATCAGCGTAAAAATCGTCGCCCCGAGCGAAGCCAGGGACTGACTGACCTGGATCCCCAGCAGGTAGATTCCAAGGGAGATCCAAAGAAGGCGTTCAGTCGACACTCCCCAAGCCTACCATGAAGCCCGCGCCGGATGAATGGTCCGCCCGGCTTAGGCTTTGCATTTCCGCGAGCCTCATTCTAGTCTCCTTTCCTATGAAACTTCTTGTGACAGGAAGCGCCGGATTTATCGCCAGTGCTTTCGTGCGCCAATGTCTCGGCAAAGGCCGTCTTGCTCATTTCGCCAACGCTTATCCCGGGATGGGTCTGGGCATAGAGAGAATCGTTAGCCTCGATCTGCTCACTTATGCCGGCTGTCGTGACAATCTTGCGCTCGTCGACGCAGACCCGCGCCATGTCTTCGTCAAAGGCGATATCTGCGACCGCGCCCTCGTTGCTTCACTCGTCAAAGAGTACGGCATTACGCACCTCTTGAACTTCGCCGCGGAATCGCACGTCGACCGTTCGATCGAAGGTAGTGAACCCTTCGCGCGCACCAATGTCATAGGCACGGTCGCGCTTCTCGACGCCGCAAAAAATTTCGGTCTCAAATACCTTCAAGTCTCGACCGACGAAGTCTACGGAAGTCTCGGCGACACCGGCGCCTTTTCCGAAGAAACTCCGCTCGCGCCGAACTCGCCCTACTCCGCCTCTAAAGCCGCTGCCGATTGTTTCGTGCGTGCTTACGTCGAAACTCATAAGATTTGCGCGGTGACGACACGCTGCTCGAACAACTACGGGCCTTATCAGTTCCCGGAAAAATTCCTGCCGGTCGCTATTACCGCGCTCATGGACGGTAAACAGATTCCCGTTTACGGCGAAGGAAAGAATACGCGCGACTGGCTACATGTCGAAGATCATAACTGGGCCGTCTGGCTCGCGCTCACGAAGGGCAAATCCGGCGAAATCTATAACATTGGCGGTTACGGAGAGACGCGCAACATCGATCTCGCCCATCAGGTTCTGAAGTCTTTCGGCATTAGTCCCGAAAAAGGCCTGCGCTACGTCGAAGACCGCAAGGGCCATGACTGGCGTTACGCCATGGACCCGACGAAGATCTCGAATGAGCTCGGATGGAAGCCTGCCTGGACACTCGAAAAAGGTCTGGCCGATACCGTGACGTGGTACAAAGAGAACGAAGCGTGGTGGCGCCCAAAGGCCGAGAAGTGAAAGCCTCGGTCATTCTTGCTACCTACAATCAACCCGCAAAACTCGCAGCATCTCTGTATTCCCTCAGCAAACAATCCGAAAAAGATTTCGAGATCGTCATCGCCGACGATGGATCCCGCGACGAGACCCGTCGCCTCATCGAAGAATTCCGTCGCGTTTCGCGAACGGAACTCGTCCACGAATGGCAGGACGACGAGGGTTTCCGCAAGGCTCGCATCCTCAACGCCTCCATCCGTAAAGCTCGCTCGACCAAACTCGTATTCATGGATGGCGACACTTTCGCACACAAGGATTTCATCAAAGACCATCTTGAGGCTCTCGAAACCGCGGACGTTTTTCTCGGGCGCCGCGTGATGCTGGGACCCGATGCGAGTCGAATGGTCGAAAACGATCCCTCACTTATGGGAACGCCTGAATTTTGGATCCTCGCGATCGCCTCGACATTCTTCAAAAAAACCCCCACGAAACACTTGAACCGCGGACTCAGGCTTCCCGCCTGGCTCAGGAGCTTTCTCAAATACGACCGGGTCCCGGATTTGATCGGCTGCAATTTCTCCGCGACGAAAGCCGCGCTCCTAAAGGTGAACGGCTTCGACGAAGCGCACGTCGGCTACGGCAACGAGGACGGCGATCTCTATATTCGTTTGCGCAATTCCGGAGCGCGTATCGCGGGGTCCAAATGTTACGCCGTCCAATGGCATCTCTGGCACCAAGAAAGATCCTTTAAGCCCGGCGCGGAAACCCTTTATAACGAGCGCCTCGCAAACGACCGCTCGTCTGTCTCGTGCAGCGATGGCCTCGAGAAGTTTTCTTAACGTTTTCTTAACTCAAGCAGAGCCAGAGATTCACACGCGGCGACGACGGCTTCTTCTAGAATGGAGGAATGCGAAACCCTTTGCACCGAATCGTTCTTTGGATGAGTTTTCTCTGCGCTCTCTTCGTGAGCCTTCAAAGCTCTACGATCGAAGCCGGAGGACGAGCGGATGTCGTACTCGGTGGCTCTCTTCCGATCAGTCTCGGAGGAAATTGGTCTGCGACCGATACCACCTCACGCACGGAAATTCGCGGTCCGTCCTCTTCGGAACCCCAGTTCCTACTTATTGAAACGAATCATAGCGAAAACAAGGGCTACAATCTGCAGGTTGATCCCTTCGACAACGCGAAGTTGCGCACCACGCGCTTCGATCGAAACTAAGTTTCTCCAGTGCCGCTCAGCTGCGGCCGACACCCATATATTCGAATCCCATTCCGCGCACTTGCGAAGGCGTGAAGACGTTTTTGCCGTCGTAGAGTTTCTTTCCTTTGAAGAGGCGCACGAGTCCACCTAGGGCGAGACGCTGAAACTCTTGCCATTCGGTGACGAGCACGGCCACGTCCGCGCCTTCAAGAAGGGTCTTAGCCGATGGGAAACATTCGACGCCTTGGATATTCTTGGACGTCATCCACTGTTGATAATTCTGAATCGCCTTGGGGTCGTAGGCGCGCACGTTATAGCCGAGCTTTCGGAGTTCTTCGGTCAGCACGAGTGCGGGCGATTCACGGATGTCGTCGGTCTCAGGCTTAAAGGCGACACCTAAAAGTGCGATCGTCGTCGATTTCGCATTCGGAAAACTCTTACGGATATCGTCGATGAAGAAAAGTTTTTGCGAGTCGTTGAAGTCGTCCACAGCCTGAGCCATCGATGCGTCAACGCCCTTCTCTTTACAAAGATGGATGAAATCTTTGACGTCCTTAGGGAAGCACGAACCGCCGTAGCCTAAACCGGCGTAGAGATATTTCGAACCGATGCGAGAATCCGAGCGGAGGATCGATTCGACCTGACGGACGTCAGCGCCGTACGCCTGCGCGAGGCGGCTCACTTGGTTGATGAGGGAAATGCGGCTCGCCAGCATGAGATTCGCTGAGAGTTTCCCCAGTTCGGCGGTTTCGTGATCAGTCACGAAGAGCGGACTGCCATTATGCAGAAGCGAATGGTAGAGCGCCTTCACGCGATCGACGGCCCACATGTCGGAGCCACCCAGCACCACGCGTTCGGGGCGCATGAAATCCGCGACGGCCGATCCTTCTTTAAGGAACTCAGGGTTGTTCACGACGCCCACGCGGAAGCTGGGGTTGAGCTCACGAATGAGCGCCTTCACCCGTTGAGCGGTTCCCACGGGAACCGTGGACTTCAGCACAAGGACCACGTCTTTTTTCATCGCCCCTACGACGTCGCGCACGGCTTGAAAGACGTAATCGAGGTTGCACGACCCATCGGGATTTTCGGGCGTGCCGACCGCTATGAAAACGACTTCGGGACTGCGTTGTGCAAAAAGATCTTTCGACGAATGGAAGAAGGCGATCGTCTTCAAGTGGAGTGCGTCTTGAAGCAAGGGTTCAAGACCGGGTTCGTAGATCGGCACCTGGCCCTTTTGAAGCGATTCAATCTTTGCGGCATTCACTTCGACCATCGAAACCTGGAAGCCAAATGAAGCGAAACAGGCGCCCGAGACGAGGCCAACATAGCCGGCTCCGATTACCGCGATTTCATCGATGATGTAGTCCGTATTTGCCATTGCCCCTCTCTAAAACGAGAGGGGAGCGGGATCAAGGGAGGTCTTATTTGACGTCGTTGATAGGCCCGATGAGAACCGCTCTGTCGATGGCAATAGCTTTCTGCTGTTGTTCGGCGGCTTCTTTGATCGAATCGGTGCCGGGTGTCGTCAAGATCTCACGTATCGTCGGCTTGACGAAGATGGGTGCAGGACGGATGGCTCTCACAGGCAGGGAGATCTGTTGTTCGGCCGCGACGTCCTCGACAGGAGTCGGAGGCTGCACGAAAGTCGGCTTTTTTATCATATCGAAGCTGACCGGGCTCGCTTCGACAGAACCTGCTGCTGCAACCCCTCCCCCAGATCCCAAATTGACGATCGCTTTTTCTTTGTCGGAATCGGAAACTCTGTCGCTCTTCACGAAGTTGAGCGTGGACTCGACGGGGAATCCAAATTTCTCGGAGAGAGCCTGAGCTTCATGGATGCCAGGACTCTGGCGAATGCCGGCAGCACTTGCGGCGTTCGTAGCAAGTGCGGAATCCTTTGCACTCGGAACATCATTCTTGGAGGAGTTGCTATCACTTGGCGTCGCGCGCTCGAAACGCTGAAGCTGCTTTTGCATCACGGCGTCGCGGTCGATAGGTCGCACGTTCTGAAGAACGCCTCGCATGGTCGTGGTGAATTGGCCACGCGCGACCAGGGCGGGATTGGAAGATCCCGCATGGACGGCGACCAGGCCACGAAGAGTCGCCACAACCGTCGAGTTCTGACGGACGTCATAGCCAACATGGAAGATGGTTCCACGAACGCCTGCGACTGCGTTGGGGGTATGCACTTCGAAGACATCTTTGCCTTCGCCCGAATATTTGCGGTTGACGCTCGAACGGACTTCGCCCGATTCAAGGAAGAGAGAGGTCCCCGGTTTGGCTTCGCTGACGCCGGCGATTTGGATCTGCAGTCGGCTTTGAGTCCCGACCACGACTTCGTTTTTACCTTCAATGAAGAGAATCTTGGCGCGTCCGTCTTGTCCGGTCACCACCGTCTCCATCTCATGAAGCTCGGAACCTTTGGACAGAACGCGAAGCTGCCCCGATTTACTGAGCACCTCGACTTGCCCCCGGATGTTGATGACTTCGGCAACCTTTTCGGAAGCCCAGGCAGACGCGGAAAGCGCTCCACCAGAAAGGATCACCACTCCCAAGAGAAACTGCTGACGTGCAAAACGTGTCATGTGATCATTATGACTCAGCGCATTATGTTCTCTCGTTAAGTTTCGGTGAGTTCTCGCAGGCCTTGCGACCAGGCGCCAAAAAACTAACGATTCTAGGGACTTAAAAATCCTTAATCAAAAGATAACCTTATATATAACGCGCTGCGCTTTGGTAGACTTAGAAGACGCCGATAGAGGTATCTATGAAGATTGAGAACATGACTCAGAATACACACCTTCATTTGACGCAAGATCTTCGGAAATTTTTTGCCGAAGAATGTCTCTCAATCGCGTCCAAACAAGGACTGCAGATCCCCGAGCACTTGAGCCACTATCTCGGAGAGATGCTCGTGCGCTTCGTCGGAAGCGATACCTACTTCGTCGCGAACTCCGATCCCCTGGCCATGAAACCCAAAAAAGAGTTCCCCTCCGTGGTGAGACTTTGGCTCGAGGGTCAAGCTCAACCCATCTTCGAGCAACTCGTGCAGATGCAACACGTCGGCGACATCGCCCTCTACACAAGCGGCTTTTTCCCCGAGCGCATCGAACGCTCGCTCGTCGACATGGACTTTTACATGGCCGTCGGCGGTCAGGCTTATGAGCGTGCCGGAAAGATTCGTGAAAGCATCGCTCAAGAACGCGAACTCAACATCTACTTCGAACTTGCTTCCAAGTTTTCCGAACTGAAAGAACTCCTCGCCGAACTTTCGGACCGCAAGTTCCTGAGCACCGAAGCCGATCGTCTGCGCCTCTACCAAAAATGGCTCCAGAGCCGCAGTCCTCGCATCCGGCGCATGCTCGCCGAAGTGGGCATCCTTGCCCAAGGAGGCTCCCCCCATGACGGCTCCGACGGCACTTGAGACCCTGCACTGGGCTCAAACCACACTCGAAGAATTCTACGGAGCTCCGACCGGCCTCGACGTGCGCGATTTCGTGCGCACCCTTCCCAACTTCGATGAGCTCGGACGCCTTCACGTCGAACAGGATCCGCGCGGTGACATCGACCTTGCGCTGCTCCTCGATCGCGACATCTTTTCCGCATGGGAATCACAACGACACCACCGCGCAACAAGCGTAATTTGCGAGGAAGTGAGTCACTTCGTCTATCTCGGGTTCAATCATCGCCGACAGAGAAATGTCTGCGCTCTGGAACTGGAACTTCAATCGGAAGTCGATCGTATCCTGCTCGCCTTTCATCCGAAGGCTCCCGAAAAAATCCTCGTTCATAAACAGGCGCTCCTCAGTGAGCTGCACGACTCTCATCATGCCTCGGAAAAATCCGACTACGAGCGAGCGCGCAAATGGGCGGCGCAGCTCATGAGACAACTCTCCGGTGGAGACCCTCGTGCCTGGGGTGCGGAAGAGATGAAAGTCTTGCGCGATTTCTTCCATCGCGATCTCGGCGAGAAAATCCACCTTCTCAGGAAATTTTAGAATGTCGGAACTCACGCGACTTCGAAAAAGTCCTCGCGCGCTTTTGAATCATCTCGTGGTGCTGCTGGACCAGTCGGCGTTGCTCGTCGACATCTCCGAAAAAGGGATTCGTCTCGCGGGCCTGCCCGCGGATCTCGCCTTGAGACCCAAAGAAAAGGTGCGTATCGAGTGGCATCCGCTCGCATCGCTCGAACCTGAAGTCCTGGAGGCGACCTGTCGCTGGGTTCACAACGGAGAAGCCGGACTTTCGCTTGCGGAACCTTCGAAGCGACTGAAGTTTTTTATTCGAGCACTCGTCCACTACCATC
>JBDSDI010000030.1:0-10119 GCA_039920645.1 Bdellovibrionota bacterium
GGACTTCGTCGCTTCTGGCAAGATCGCGAAGTTTACGCGCAGCAAGCCGTAGACGCCCATCTTAAGGAGGACACCCGCAAGGATAACCGAGACCGCAGTTGGCGCTTGAACGTGTGCCCACGGAAGCCAGGTGTGGAAGGGGAAAACGGGAACCTTGATCGCGAAACCAATGAAGAGTAGCCACCACACGGTTTTATCGAAGGGCAGTTGGTGTCCGAAGATGTTGATCGTGTACTGGGTCCAGTCGCGGGTCGCGAGTTCGATCATGTTGAAGGTCGGGACGCCCGCGCCTTCTGGTCCTTTGCTGTACATATAGAGAGCGATGATTCCGAGGAGCATCAGCGCGCCGCCGAAGAGCGTGTAGAGGAAGAACTTGATCGCGGCGTACTCTTTGCGTTCTCCGCCCCAGATACCGACGAGGAAGTACATCGGGAGAAGCATGACTTCCCAGAAGACGTAGAAGAGGAAGAAGTCCAGCGAGCAGAAGACACCCATCATGCCGACGTGCAGGAGCAAGTACATGATGAAGTAGCCTTTGATCATCTTCTTGACGTTCCAGCTCGCGAAGATCGCCAGGAAGCTAATCAGCGCAGTGAGGATCACCATGAGGACGCTCAGCCCGTCGATACCGAGATGGTAGTTCACGTTGAGCGAAGCGATCCAAGAAGCATTTTCTTCGAACTGAATCGCGGAAGAAGCTCGGTCGAACGCCGAGATAATGTTGAAGCTCAGCAAGAATGGAACGGCGGTAGAAACTGCCGCGATACTCTTGATCAGAGTTTCCTTAGTCTTGGGAGTCAGAATGATCGCGATCACTCCGATAAGCGGGAAAAACGTCATCCAGGAAAGAATATGGCCCATAGATCAAACAACCCCTCTGAAAAGAAATAGCAACATGAGAGCTACGACAGCGACCATCAGGTAGCGCTGTACTTTACCGTTTTGAAGTGAGCGCAAGCTGGCGCCAATCGCGGTGGGAAGTGCCCCACCCGCTCCGTCGACCATCACTCCGTCGACGACCATGTCGTCAAAGATGCCTGCAGCTTTTTGTCCAACCATCGCCACGTCTCTCCATCCGTCAACGAGCACGCGGTCGATGACGGCGTCATCAAACTGGGCGGTCTTCTTCGAGAAAGGGAGGAAGAGTTTCTGGATAACGACTTTGATGTAGAACCAGTCGAAGTAATAAAGATTATCGATCGCCTTCTGAACAAAGCGCGGCCACATCTTCTCAAGCTTATCGGCGCTGATCTTCTTTGATCCGTAAACGAGGTAGCTGAAGAGGATTCCCGAGCCCGCAAGAATGATCGAGAGAATCATTGTGATGTTATGCATGTGGTGGGCCGCCTCTTCGAGCTCCTCACGCGACTGCTCCATTCCCTCCACCATCGGCGCAGGGTTCAGGCTCATGATCCAATCATTTGCGTGTCCGAAGATCTTGTCGAAACCGAGTCCGGTGATCGATCCGGTGTAAACCACACAGAAGGAAAGAGCCGCGAGTACTGCCAGAGGAAGCCACATGTTCCATGAGACCTCGTGGGCCTCGTCGTAATGGTGATGATCGTGCGGGTGACCCCAGAAGGTCATGAAGATGAGGCGGAACATATAGAAGGCCGTCATCGCCGCGGTCGCGAATCCGAAGAACACGAGCAGGTAATGCTGCGGATGCAGATGTGCGTAACCGAGGACGTGTCCAAGGATCAAATCCTTGGAAGCGAAGCCGCTGAAGCCGGGCACGCCCGAGATCGCCATCGTGGTGATGAGCATGCACGCGAAAGTGATCGGAAGTTTTTTCCTGAGACCGCCCATGTGACGCATGTCTTGTTCGTGGTGCATCGCATAGATGACCGCGCCCGAGCTCATGAAGAGACAGGCCTTGAAGACCGCGTGCGTGATTAAGTGGAAGAAGCCGACCGAGTATGCGCCGATGCCCAGTGCGAGAACCATGTATCCGAGCTGCGAGAGCGTCGAGTACGCGAGAACTTTTTTAATGTCGTTTTGCTTGATTGCGAGAATCGCCGCGAAGAAGCAGGTGAAACCGCCGATGTAAGCGACGATCGGCAACACGCCGCCGTACTCAAGCATTGGGAAAATGCGGATAATAAGATAGATACCCGCGGAAACCATCGTCGCCGCATGGATGAGCGCGGAGACGGGAGTGGGACCCTCCATCGCGTCGGGCAACCAGATCTGCAGCGGGAACTGCGCCGATTTACCAACAGTTCCGATGAAGATTCCGAGGCCGATGAAGAACGCCGCCGAGACGCCGACGATCGTTTCCTTCGCAAAGGCTCCGGAGTTGATACCGTGATAGACGTCGTCGAAGCGGAAGGACTTGATGATCGCGAAGATCGCCAGCAGTCCGAGGAAGAGACCGAGATCGCCGACCCGAGTGGTCATGAACGCTTTGAGCGAAGCATTCGCGGCCGAGGGCTTGTGACGATAGAAGCCGATGAGCAGGTACGAACAGAGGCCCATGACTTCCCAACACATGAAGAGCGTGAAGAAGTTGTCCGAAATCACGAGACCGAGCATCGCCGCCGTAAAGAGCGACAGGTACGAGAAGAAGCTCGTGTAGCGGTAGCCGTCTTCGGGCTTACCATGATGGTCGCGCATGTAGCCGGTCGAGAAAAGATGAATGAGAGTCGCGCAAAGCGTGACCATGAGGAGCATCGTCGCGGAAACGTTATCGAGGCGAACGCCGACATCGAGTTTCCACGGAATATTCACGGTCGACAGATCCATCCAGGTCCAGCTTTGCTGAACGACCCAATCGGGACGGAACTGAGTCCACATCTCTGCAAAGATGCGAAGAGCGCAGAGGAAGGAACCGAAAATCGCGCCGGTACTGAGCCAGTCTCCCTGACGGGGCAAACGGTCGCCGACGATCGTCTGAATGAAATACGCAGACAGCGGCAGCAAGGGGATCGCTAAAGCTAGAGTTATCAACATCTCGTTCATCTCTATATATCCCCGCTTATCCCCTGAGCTCGTCGGCGCGGTCGGCCTCGATGGTCTGACGTGTTCCGAAGGTACGAAGCACGATCGCCAGAGCGACCGCGGCTTCGATCGCCGCAAGAATGATCACGAAAAGAGCGAAGATGTGACCGTGAAGCCAGTTGTCGTTGGCGATCACGCCCGCGCGAAGAGTTTGGAAAGCCACGAAGTTAAGGCCAGCGCCGTTGAGCATGAGCTCAACGCCCATGAAGATACCGATCGTGCTTCTGCGTCCCAATGCGGCGATGAGACCGAAGGAGAAGAGCATCGCCGAGAAGATCAGATAAGCCGGAAGATGTGTCGCAAGTCCTGCCATGATCAGTCCTCTCCCATTTTTTCGAGTTCTTCGTCGAGTTGACGCATCTTCACCGCGGGACGCGCAATGACAACTGCGCCGATCAGTCCCGAGAGCAGAACGACGACGACATATTGAAAGACAAGTGCGTAGGGGCCAACGAGCGCCCAACCCATCGCGCGTGCGGTGGGCTCGAAATCGGGCTTCGTGGCGTTCGACCAGTTGGCGCTCAGGGTGATTTTGGCGAAGCCCGCGAAAGTCACCGCGGCGGCCACAGCAGGAACGACGAACTTCTTCGCATCTTGGAAGAAGCGTCTCTTATAGATGTCCTCGGACATCATGACCGCGAACAAGATCACGATAAGAATGCCGCCGACATAAATAATAAGCTGTGCGGCCGCGAGGAAGTCGGCGCCCAAAGCTCCGTAAAGGCCCGCGACCGAAACCAGTGATCCAATCAACGCGATGGCTGCGTAAAGAATGTTCGGATGGAATGCCGTGAAAAACGCGGCCACCCCTCCAAGCAGAAAACAGAAAGCAACGAAGACGTCTACGAGAGTCATCAGTACACCCCAAGAACCTGTCCGAGCAGCTGAAGCATTCCGCGGCCATTGAAAGCCCAGGTCCACAGCGCCGCTCCGATAAGGTTGAAGAACGCGATCGGAATCAAATATTTCCAACAGAGATTCATGAGCTGGTCGACGCGGAGGCGGGGCAGCGTCCAGCGAAGCCACATCACCACGAAGACCAGCACCGAAACTTTAAACAAGAAGACGCCAATCATAAGCACCGACTGAACCAGAGGATTCAAGTCGAGCTCACCCACGGTCAGTCCTACATTGAGGGACTGCAGATTAAAGAAGGGAACGTGCCATCCACCAAGGAAGATCGTCGTCGCAATACACGCGAAGAGAATAACGTCGGCGAATTCGGAAAGCGCGTAGAGACCGAAACGCATGCCGCTGAACTCGGTGTTGAAACCGGAAACGAGCTCCGACTCTGCTTCGGGCAAGTCGAAAGGAGTGCGGTTACACTCAGCGAGCGCCGCCGTAAAGTAGATGAAGAAGTTCATAAAGAGGAAGGGGTTGTGGAACACGTTCCAGAAGTGCCCTTCTCCGCCGTGAGTCGGCCACGCTTGTTGAGCGACGAGCTGATGCATGCTCATCGTGCCGCAGACCGTAATGATGCTCAGGACCGAGAGACCGAGGGGAATTTCGTAGGAAACGATCTGCGCGGCTCCGCGCATACCACCGATCAGCGACCACTTATTGTCCGACGACCAAGCTCCCAGGAGAACGCCGAGAGATACGAGCGAACCGAGCGCCATCGCGTAGAAGACGCCGATGTCGAGGTCCGCGCCTATGATGTACGCCGAGAAAGGAACCGCGGCGAAGGCGCCGAAGGATCCCGCCATGACGAGCGAGGGAGCAAAGTTATAAATCCAGCGATCGGCGTTCTTGGAGATGGAGTCCTCTTTGAGGAACATCTTGATGCCGTCCGCGAAGAACTGCAGAAGTCCGATGGGGCCGACGCGATTCGGGCCGATACGCTCTTGAAAATCCGCGGCGACCTTTCGCTCGAGATAGGTACAGAAGCCACCAACGGGCATCGCAAAAAGAAGAAGGACAATAACTGCCGAAAGAATGGAGAACAGGGCCATGGGAATTCCCACGCCTAATAGATGATCGATTCCGCTTAAGAATTCCGCGAGACTCATGTGTGCGCCTTTTCTTGGGATTCAAGGTGTTGACGGCGATCGGTGGCGTCGCGAACCCAGTCGATATCGCCCGTTTTCCACTCGTAGATCAGGCCCACGAAGAGAACGCCTAGGAAAGCGAAGGCGAGAGCGAAAACCTGTAACGAAACCGGTCCGCCGATGTCGATCGCTTCGCGGAAGAGAAGAAGAACCGGGAAGAGGAGAGCGACTTCGACGTCGAAGACAAGAAAGACGATCGCCACAAGATAGAAACGGTTATTGAACATGACGTAAGCGGAACCCTCAGGGAGCTCTCCACATTCGTATGTCGTCAATTTTCCTTCATGCGGATAACTCGGGCGCAAAAACTTTCCGATGAATAAAATCAGCGGAGGAAGAATTGCCGCGAGAAGGACAAATGACAGGGCGTTGCCAAACTCTTGAAGCATCCCTGAATTTCTACCATAGCTTTGTTGGCTGACAACCTTAGCTCACTGGAAAAAATTGAATCCTAACAAGCACCTAGAGCCCACCCTGGAAGCCTAAAAAACGCCCAAACGACGCCCGAGAAACCTTTACGCAACTTGAGTTTCGCATGCGAAGAGACCGGTGTTTGATGCATCGCGGCCAATTTCGTCTGGAGCTCTTAAGGGCTTGAAGTTCCAATTGATTACCTTGAAAGTGGAGGACTCACACGAGGAGGAGTTCCTGTTGTGACTTCGAGCTATCTGGGGAAACTACCCAACCTCAGTGCCGTGGCTTGGGAGCTTTGGCATCGCCTCCACGCGCCTCGAAGTCAGTGGGTCCTCGTTCCGGACTTGGAGTGGGCCGAAAGTCTTCGTTCGGATATTTTATCTTGGGATCCGTCGATCAAGATCTCGATTCTTCCGGCCCTGGAGACTGACCTGCTCCGAAATCGCGGACCGAGTCTCGCGACACGCTCGGAGCGTTTGCGCGCGTTGAACTTTCAGATCGAGTTCCCCAAAGTCCGCCATCTCGTCTTTGTACCGGCCGCGGCGCTCGCGCAAAAAACTCCGAATTTCGATTTCTTTGCGAAACATTCGCTGAGGCTTCAAGTCGGCGCCCCGCTCGAGCGCGACGCCCTCCAAGCCAATCTTGCGATGAAGGGCTATCTGCCCTCGGAACTGGTCGAGAACCCTGGCCAATACGCCCTGCGCGGCACGGTACTCGATATCTTCCCGTCCACTCACGAGAATCCGGTGCGCGTGGAAATCTTTGAGGATGAGATCACGTCGCTGCGGAGTTTTCATCCGGAATCCCAGCGTAAGCTCGGCGAGCTTCAAGAGCTCATGGTCGGGCCCGCGCGCGAATTCTCGTTTCCGGAATCGTCGGCGAGTACGAGTGTCTTTCAGGCACTCAAGTCCGAAGTGCGAGGGCAAAAGCGGAGTCTGGGTGACCGAGAGGCGCTGCTCGTGCGCTTCCAACAGCAGAGTCTTTTCCAGGAAATCGACTATTGGGGCCCTTTTCTCGCCGAGATTCAGGCCCAGCCACTCGGCGGACTCCTGGATTTTCTTCCGCGCATCGATGCCATCGTCGAAGCCCATGTGCTCGAAGGAATCCTTGTTGCCTCGTCTAAAGAAATGGAGCGCGAACTCGCCTCCGCACTCGAAGAAGGCGAATGGGTTCCGGACGCTCCCCGCTTTTTATTACCGCTCGATGAACAGTTAGAAAAACTGCGGCGCGCGATCGCGAAATCCGCGCTCTGGTTGAGCTACAAGAAAACGTCGGGACTCACCTATCAACCAGAAAACTCGGTTGATTCCGCGATGAGTGGACATGACCTGCTCGACTCCGAACTCTCGGATGCGCGCAAGGATCACTCGCAGGCGCCGTTGCAGCCCCTTTTAAAAGAGATCGGTGCCTCGACTCGGCAAGGGCATTCGGTCACGCTCGTCACGCGCAGTGAGGCGCAGTTAGAGAGACTCGGTTTTCTCTTGGGACAATACGGCGTCTCAATGAAGAGCGCGCCGCCTAGCTGGACCGGCGAAGCCCCCACCGAGGCCACGATCTTCGGCGTGATCGGGGCGCAGATCAACGGTTTCCGCGACCCGGAACGCCGCTGGAACTTCATCGTCGGCGATACGATTTTCGGCACCAAGAAAAAGCGCGCGGTCTCGAAATCCGCCCGCAAGAGCACGCGCTCAATCCTTAGCGGCGACTTTGCGCTCTTCGATCTGCAGCTTGGCGATCACGTCGTCCACACCGAGCACGGCGTCGGGCGCTATTTGGGTCTCAAGATCATGGACTTCGACGGCATCCCAACCGAACTCGTCGAGATCGAATATAAGGACGGGAACAAGCTCTTCGTTCCCGTAACGCGCCTCAGCCTGATCCAAAAACATTCCGCGGCGAACGAAGCCGCCACGCTCGACCGCATGGGCGGACAGACCTGGGAAAACAAACGCGCCAAGGTCAAAAAGGAACTCCAATCCATCGCGGGCGAGCTGCTGCACCTCTATTCAATTCGTGCGATGGCCCGTGGCCCCGAGATCATCCCGCCCAAGGAAAAGATCGACGAGTTCGCGGCGAGTTTCCCCTACACCGAAACCGAAGATCAGATGAAGGCGATCACCGATTGCCTCAACAACATCCAAGGACCGCAACCGATGGACCGTCTCGTGTGCGGCGACGTCGGTTACGGCAAAACCGAAGTCGCACTGCGCGTGGCGCACGCGGTGGCCGCGGCCGGTTACCAAGTCGCGGTGCTCGTTCCCACCACGCTGCTCGCGGTCCAACACGAAGCGACCTTCAAACGTCGTCTCGGTCCCTTCGGTTTCGAGGTCGGAGGACTCTCTCGTTTTAAAACCGGCAAGGAGCGAACGGAAATTCTTGCGGACGTGCAGTCCGGAAAAATCCGCGTCGTGATCGGCACGCACTCCCTCCTCAGCAACGACATCAAGTTCCCCAAGCTCGGACTGCTCGTGATCGACGAAGAACAAAAATTCGGAGTCGTTCACAAAGAAAAAATTAAGCGCCTCAAAAACAATGTTCATGTGCTCTCGATGTCGGCAACACCCATTCCGCGCACACTCAACATGGCGATGTCGGGCCTCAAAGAACTCTCGCTCATCTCCACGCCGCCGCTCGAACGCGTGAGCATCAAGACCTTCATTGCGCGCAAGAACACCGCGCTCATTCGCGATGCCGTTGAGAAAGAAATCGCTCGCGGCGGGCAAATTTTTTACGTCCACAACCGCGTCCAAACGATCGTGCAGGAATACGATTTCCTGAAGGAACTACTCCCCACCGTCAAGATCGAATACGCGCACGGTCAGATGGAAGAAAGTGATCTCGAGAAGCGCGTGCTCGGCTTCTACGAAGGACGCATTCAGCTCCTGCTCACGACCTCGATCATCGAATCGGGCCTCGATATTCCCACCGCCAACACGCTCATTATCGACCGTGCCGACACCTTCGGCCTTTCGCAGCTCTATCAGTTAAGAGGACGCGTCGGACGTTCCAGCGAACGCGGCTTCGCCTATTTCATGATCCCGGAAAAAGGAAAAGTGAGCGGTGAAGCCGAAGAACGCCTCTCGATTCTCGAGGCTTACCAGCATCTCGGATCCGGCTTCCATATCGCGAGTCATGATCTCGAGATGCGCGGCGCCGGCGATCTTTTGGGGCGAAGCCAGTCCGGCAGCATCTCAGCGCTCGGTTTCGACAGCTACGCGCAGCTTTTGGAAGAATGCATCGCCGAGCTCAAAGGCGAGCACCTCGAGCGCCATCTCGATCCAGATATCCAGATCCCGATCGATTCCTCGATTCCCGAATACTACATTCCGGAAATCGGACTGCGCCTCATGGCCTACCGACGCCTCGCGGCTTCGATCACCGAGGACGAAATCGAGGAAATCGCGGCCGAAATGCTGGATCGCTTCGGAAGTCCCCCCGAAAGCGTCCAAAATCTCTATCTCCTGATGCGGATCAAGTGTCAGCTGAGACGCCTCGGGATTCGCGCCGCCGTCGCCTCACGCTCGGGAGTGTCGCTAACTTTTGACGATCAGACCCCCGTCGATCCCCAAAAGATGATCGAGAGCATCAAGCGCTATCCGGCCCATTATCAGCTGACGCCTGACGGAAAACTTTTGATCAAACGGCCCGTGACGGCAACGCAAACCTTGGACGTTGTGCGCGGCGTTGAAGGCGCGTTGGCCCAACTCGAATCATGGTGCTCCTGAAGCTAGCGCCTCCGGAGGCCCTCTGTTAACATCTAGAAAGCAAAAAGGTTTTGGAGGCTCGACAGAATGATTTCATCCACAATGCATCGACCCATTTTCGCGACATTGCTTCTCGCTTTGGGAGTGCACGCAGCGTCCGCACAACACGCTGCACCTGCAGCATCCGGCGGCAAAGTCCTCGTCCGCGTTAACGACGTTTCGATCACGCTCGACGAATTCAACCGCCGCTACGAACAGAACTCCAAGCTCGTGCCCGGCGCGACGCCTTCGAAGCAAGACGTCCTCAAGAACATCATCTACTTCGAACTCGCGACCCAAGAAGCACGTCGCTTGAAGATCCATCAAGAGCAGGCTCTTAAGGATCAATTCGACATCCTTCTCTATCAAGCGATCATCCGCCGTTCGGTTCAGCCGAAGGTCGATTCGCTCGAAGTTTCCGAATCAGAAGTTCGCAAGTACTACGAAGCCAATCCGCTTCTGCGCACCAGCCACATCATCCTGCTCAGCAAGCCCGGCATGAGCGAGGCGGAGCTCAAAGACCTCCGCAAACGCGCTCAAGATATCCTCGCCATCGTCCGCACCAACAAAAAGAGCTTCGAGGAGTACGCTCAGCAGTACTCTGAGGGTCCTTCCGCAAAGACCGGTGGCGACGTGGACTGGGGCGCGCGTCACAAACTCTTGCCTGAATTCTACGAAGCAGCTCTGCGCCTCAAGAACATCGGCGACGTGAGCGATCTCGTCGAGACTCCCTACGGCATCCATATCATCAAGCTGACCGGACGCCGTCCTTATGCCGAACTGGACGCAGTCTACAAAGATTTCATCGTTCGCACTCTCCGCGAGAGCAAAGGACAAGAAATCTTCAACGCCTACTTCGAAGGCCTGCGTAAGAAATCCAAAGTTACGGTCAACGAAGATCTCATCAAATAGCT
>JBDSDI010000031.1:0-9099 GCA_039920645.1 Bdellovibrionota bacterium
AGAAGCAGCGAGAGTGGGAAAATGGGGTCTTGCGAATTCATCCAGTGGCAAAGCCCGAAGACCTCGGACTTGTAGAGGTCTCCGATTGGAGCCAATGCGCCGCACATGTCTCCGTAGAGCGTGGCATAGCCCATCGCGAACTCACTCTTGTTGCCGGTGGCGAGCAGGAGTCGCGACTCTTGGGAGGAAATTGTCATGAGCATGACCCCGCGGCATCGGCTTTGTAGATTTTCATATGTGAGACCCGACGCGTTCACGCGAAGAGTGTCTTTGAAGGACATCAGCACGCCTTCGATCGAGGATTCACGGAATTCCATGCCGAGTTTCAATGCTAGAGCGCGTGCGTCGTCTCGCGTTTCGGAACTGTTGAACTTCGTCGGAAGAGAAACACCGAGGACGTTTTCTGGGCCAAGGGCTTCGCACGCGAGGGCTGCGACGAGGGCCGAGTCGATGCCACCCGAGAGACCTATCACCGCTTTTTTAAAACCGGTTTTTCGGACGTAGTCGCCGATACCCATTACGAGGGCTTTTTTCATTGTCGCCCATTCGGAAACAATGGGTGTCATCGAAGAGGGAGAAAGAAGTTTTGCTTCTTTTGTCGCAAGTTCAAAGCTGAGGAGGAGCTCCGTCTCGGCGAAGCTTTCGGCTTGAGCGACGAGTGCGCCCGCAGAATCGAGAATGAAAGAGCTGCCGTCAAAGAGCACGTGATCTTGGGCGCCGACGGCTCCCGCAAAGATGAGCGGCGCCCGGTGCAAACGCGCATGGTAAGCGAAAGTTTCGCGACGTTTCGAGATTTTTCCAAGTGCGAACGGCGAAGCGGAAATGTTCACGATCAGGTCGGAGCCCGCGAGCTGTTTGCGGATGAGTTCTTTGTGGGGGTGCGCGGCCAGGTCGTGTTCACCGAAGCGCGTGACTTCCTCCCAGGCGTCTTCGCAAATAAAAACGCCGAGTTTGACGCCGCGGAACGAGAGAGGTCTTTGGTCCTCGCCGACATAGCCCTCGAAAAAGCGATCTTCCTCGAAAACGTCGTAGTAAGGGAGGCGGCGTTTGCGGACGCGGCCGACGCAGAGACCGGAGTCGAAAAGGGTTGCGGCGTTGTGAAGGCCTTTGCCGACGCCTGCGCGTTGTTCCGTGTGTCCCACGAGAATGCCGATACCGTATTGCTGGGAGAGGCTGTTCATTTGTTCGAGAGCCTCGGCTTCCGAACGCAAAAGTTGCGGATAGGCGAAGAGATCGCGCGACGAGTAGCCCACGAGCGCAAGTTCTGGAGTCACGTAGAGATCGGCGCGCGCAGGGTCTTTTTCGATCGTTCGGCGGATCTGGGAAAGATTGTGGAGGACGTCTCCAACGAGAGGGTTGCATTGAAGGACGCAAACCCGGATCTTAGTGGTCATGACGAAATAAGTTTTGTCACTGGCCCGTGTCTTTGTCGAGATGTTTGCGAACTCTGCGAACATCCCTTAGATTAGGGGCATGTCGGACATTCCAACGGGCTCGGACACCAAGGATTCCATCGCATCGTACAAAGGCTCGGTCTCCGGTCTGCGTGGCATGCTCGCCAACCGTCTCAGCGACGGTATCGTCTCGATGGCTTCGAGCGTTGCCTCCAAAATCGATCGTAAAATGGAAGCGGTTGCCAACCAGAACGTCGGTACGAGCAAGATTCCGATCGCCCAAATCTATCCTTGCCCCGAGCAGCCGCGCCAGGTCTTCGACCCGCGCTCGCTCGAGGAACTTTCGCAGACCATGCGCGAACTTGGCCAAGCCCAAGCCATCACCGTTCGCAAAACCGACGAAGGCTACGAGATCATCAGCGGCGAACGCCGCTACCGTGCCGCTAAACTCGCGGGATTCACTCATCTCGATTGCGTGGTGAAGAACTGCTCTCAAAAAGACGCGCGTCTCTTGGCTCTCGTCGAGAACATGCAGCGCGAAGACCTGCTTCCGATCGAAGAAGCGCATTATCTCAGAAAGATCCTTGCCGAGAACGAAGACTTGACCCTCGAGAAACTTGGCACTCGCCTCGGCACCCACAAAAGCACCCTCAGCGAGAAAATTAAGTTGACCGAGGTGCCCGCCGATCTCCACAACTTGCTTCACAGCAAAGGTCGCAGCTTCACCCACCGCCACTGGCGCGTGATCTCCCGAATTCAGGACGAAGCCTTCCGCCGCCAGATGCTTATTCAGGCTTTGGAAAATCAGCTCTCCGTGTCCGAGCTCGAAAGATCCCTCAAAGCCGCAGGAGTCCTGAAGTCCTCAAGAAGTCGCAAGAATTCGAATATATTGGAAAATTCGGTGAGCGAAGGCGGACTGGGCGAGTCGCCCTATCGTCTTTACTCGCGTTCGGGGAGTGCCCTCAAGATTCACGCTGCGACGCTGGTCGTCAATCAGTTGGCCGCCGACCAGAAGCAGGCTCTTTGCGAAGATCTTGAGACGCTGCTGCAAGAATTAAGAAATCCTTAGCTAAGACGTTAAAGCCCTTCGATTTTCGTGACGATAGGCCCTTCATGAGCCGTTCATTACGCAAAACTCCCGCTTCAACTCTCGAGAGAAGCTCGGGAACGTTTTGGTTCGTTGCCAAAGAGAAACTCCTTTCGGGACCATTTACCTTCGAGCAACTTCTTTCCGAACTTGCCCAAGGGCGTTTAGATCCGGGCGACTATTGCTGGCGTCAAGGCTTCCAGGAGTGGCGACCTCTCTGTAGCGTTGAGGACTTCGGTTTCCAAGTGAAGCCCTACGTCGTCAGAAGCTATCCCCAGGTTCCCGTTCCATCGGCCAAACCTCTTTCCGATGCCCCCGGCGCCAAAAGTTCTCCCACCGCTCAAACGCATAAGGCTCAGGTCGATGCGCACACGAACGGATCTAAAACCGTAAAAGTCCGTCTCGAGCCTACCCGTCGCCTGCAGGTCGGTCTTTGGGAACGCGTCGGCATGGTAACTTTCTCAATCCTCTTTGCTTGGGCGTCCACATGGGTTGCGTTGAGCGAAGTCGAACAATCCTTCAAAGGACGCTTCGAAAGACATACCGTCGGTCAAGTGATCGAACTCGGTGACGTCAGCGACGGCGTCGCTTTCAAGAAACCTAAAACCCAAGACCAGGTCGTCGTTCAGGAATTTATGCGCCAACCGGCTTCGATCGAAGAAACGCCAGTCGCTGCCCGCACCGAGTTCTGGAGCTTCCAGCAACTTGAGCCCGTTCTCTCCGCTCCCGGTCTCGAAGCTTTCGAATCCAAAAAATGGCCCGTTCGAGAACTCATCCAGAAACCCGTGGGCATGGCCCGCGACGTTGCGTCCGATGTGGCTCCCTGGAAGCTCGCTTCGGGTCATACCGTCGAATGGAACGAAGAGACGCACGGCGAAGCGAAGTTTCAACAAGCTTCTGATCCCATTTATATTCAGCCCTACGAGCTGCACGGAACCTGGTCCGCAACCAACGCGAAAGTGCTCCACATTCGCAACGTCGGCTACCCCGGGTTTTAAGAGCTCATAGCCGAACGAGCGTTCTAAGACTTCTCGCTCGCGCCTTGCGGTTCGAGCGACTCCGCTCTAACGTTTCCTTATCGTGAAAATTTTCCCCTCCCCCGCATTCCCGCTTTTCGTTTTTTTGGGAAGTGCCGGACTCGCGTTCGCTCAAAAACCTCCGGAAAAGCCCACGACGCCTGCCGCCCCCCCTGCCCCTACTCCCGCAGCTCCAGCGCCGGGTGAACTTCCCGACTCGATTCTCGTAAAACCCCGCGCTTCGATTCCGGACGTCAATGCCGATGCTCTTAAGCCGAAAATCGAAGAAGCTCCCGAGGCGCCGGTCGAGCAAAGCATGTTGCCGCTTCTCGAGGTTCCGATCAGCGAAGCCGCGTACACCTCCCGCAATTTCGTGGGGCTCGGCTTGAGCTATTCGAACACGGGCGTGACTCGCGGATTTTTTAAAATCACCGAAGACAAGGTTTTGCAGGGAAAGGTTTCGGAAAAATCCTGGGGCATGGGTCTCATTATGGATCTCGGGTGGAGCGAAGAAACGGCCTCGTCGTTCCGGATAAAATGGGGATTGAGCCGCGTTCGAGTGGGCCTGACGGACGCACTTCGCGCGGCAAACGGACCCGACACCTTGGAAGAGTCGCTGAACATTTTTTCTTCGGATTTCTTGCTCAGAGACGTTCTTCCGGCCGACGAGCCCGGTTTGTGGTGGGGAGGCGGCTTCTCGATCCATTATGCGTGGTCGAGCAGTACCGGTGGTGCCGGAGGAAATCGCAGTTCCAAGCTGCGCTACTCGACCGCTCTGTCTCCGATGCTCAGTATCGGCAGCGATGTGCGCCTCGATCACGGCCAACAGCTCATCGTGCAGGGAGATTGGCTCTTGGTGAAGGCTTTTCAGCTGACTGTGGGTCTCAGGACGCAGCTTTGAGGACCACCGACGCAGTCTAAGCTTGCGTCCTTAGGGCAGTTTTCGCTACACACGAGGGGCAATGATCAAGCCCCACAACCCCTTCATCTTAGCTCCGATGGCCGGCATCACCGACATGCCTTTCCGCCGTCTCATGAAGAAAATGGGGGTGGGCTGTGTGATTTCCGAATTCGTCAGCGCCGCCGGTCTCGTCCAAAGCACGAAGAAGCGCGATCGTTATCTTTCGTTCCATGAAGACGAGCGTCCCGTCGGTATCCAACTCTTCGGCGATACGCCTGAGATCTTGGCGGAGGCGTCGAAGATCGTTCAGGACACGGGCGTCGATTTCGTAGACATCAACATGGGATGTCCCGTTCCGAAAGTGACCAAGCGCGGCGGCGGTTCGGCGTGGCTCACGCGTTCCGACGAACTCGGCCAGATGCTCGCGACGATTCGTTCGGCGATCACGATCCCGCTTACAATTAAAATTCGCACCGGTTGGGATTCCAACACCATCAACGCGGCCGAAGTGACGCGCATCGCACGCGAAGAAGGCGTCGAGTGGGTCGCGATCCACGGACGTACGCGCACGCAAGGTTACGCGGGTCATGCCGATTGGAACATCATCAGCAAAGTCGCCGCGGAGTCTTCGATCCCGATCATCGGCAACGGAGACATCGTTTCCGGTCCCCTCGCCGCTGCGCGCCTCTTGGAATCCGGATGTGCGGGCGTCATGATCGGACGCGGGGCGCTCAAAAATCCGTGGATTTTCCAGGAATCCGTGGAAGCGCTCGACAAGCTCGAAGCCTTGGAAGCTGCGGCCGTCGCTGAAGCGTGCGCGCACGTCATCTCTCATCATCGCCTCCCTCCTGCGGGCGAAATTCCCGAGGGCCGTTACTACTACGAAAGAAAAGTTAAAAAGCTCCAACCCATGCCGGTGAACTTCACCGCCGAATGGACTCGCATCCGCGCCGACCGCAACGCCTCGGAGCTGATCGAAACGCATCTCGGTTACCTCTACGACATGTATCCTGAAGAACGCGTGAAGTTTGGCTTCCGCAAATTCCTCGCGTGGTATTCGGCCGGTTATCCCGGCGCCAGCGCTTTCCGCAAATATATCTTCACGAACGAGGATTTCCCGGATCTCATCGCTCGCAGTCTCGAGTTCTTCGAGAGCGTGAAGCAGCTCGGTACTGGATCGGACGACGTCCGCGACGCTGAACCCGTTCTGATGAGCGGCCACGGATGAATCTTTTCGAAAAAAAAATTCTTAAGCAGACTCTGCTCGAGTGGCGTTCCGATGCCAAACTTCCGCTCGACCGCGTCCTTAACGAAACTTTCCGTGAATACCGCGTAGGCCAACAACAGCGTGCGATACTTTCCGAGGCGGCATTCCTCGGCGTGCGCGTCTGGCCGTGGACAATTGGTATTTCAAAAGTTCCCGAAAAGCCCGACGAGATTCGCGCCTTCGATGCGTTCGTAGAAGAACTCCTGACTCTTCCCGCCGAACGTTTCTTTCAGAAGCATCGCAAGGCCAAACCGAAGTTCGAAGACAACCGCAAGGAACACCTCCTCGGCGTGCATGGAGTCCCAGGCGCACTGCTCGCATCGTGGGCACCGATCGAGCCAAACGAAATCGCGCTTCACGAATATCTTCACGCAAGTCTTCTGCCCGCCCCCCTCGCGGTGCGGATCAACACCCTCAAAGCTTCGCGCGACGAAGTACTCGAGCGCTGGAAAGAACATGGCGCTATGGCGAGCACGCTCTCCTCCGACGGGATCGTTTTCCCTTCGCGCATTCCCTTGCAGGACGATGAGATCTTCGCTCGCGGCGCGGCCGAAGTTCAAGACGAACATAGTCAACTCGTTGGACACATGATCGGCGTTAAGCCCGGCATGAAAGTGCTCGATCTTTGCGCGGGTGCAGGCGGTAAGTCCTTGCACATGGCGGCGCTCATGAATAATCAGGGCGAGATTCATGCTTACGATACCGCTCACGACAAACTCAAACGTCTGGGTGAGCGCACAAAAAATGCGGGCGTGACGATCGTGCGCACGGTCGACAAGACGGCGCTCGAAAAAACAAAGGATGTCTACGACCTCGTCCTCATTGATGCGCCTTGCTCGAGCCTCGGAACCCTCCGCCGCAACCCCGATCGCATTCTGAAATGGGATGCGCGCGATTCTCAGGCTCTTTCGCAGGTTCAGTCGGAACTGGTCCTTAAAGCACGCGCGCTCGTGAAGCGTGGCGGTCGCTTAGCCTATGCGACCTGCACCATACGTCCCCAAGAGAATCTGGAAAAAATGAGTACTTTGATCACGGATCCCAAAGCACGCGAGGAATGGTCTCCCCATCAGCTGGTTTCGGAGCTGCCGAAAGGCTTTTACGAGAGGCTCGCGACCAATCCGGCTACTCTGCTTGCGGGATCTCCGCTTACACCCGACGCGAACTGGATTCAGTGGGGCCCCGAGTCTCGAAGTGACGGGGGCCAGCTTTCTGGCGCGCTTTCGGGTGATGGCTTTTTTTTAGCTTTGTACAATAGAAGGTAATGAAAGAAAAAATCCGAGCTTTATGGGCGAAGATCGCTCCTAAAGTCGACCCTGTGCTCGAGCGCATCCGCGTGGTTTCGAATCGCGTGTTGCCTCACATCGGCAAGCACAGTCGTTGGGTTTCGTACTTCGTCGCGGTTCCGATCCTCTTTACGTGCATCGCAGGACTCGGATTCTTCTGGATCTATCCCGCCTACGAACTTCGTCCGTGGGTCACGGAAAAATTAGTTTCTCAGCTCAAGGCGCAAAGTCTCAAGGTCGGCGAGATGAGTTGGGATCATTCGCTCTCACAACTCAGTCTCGGGGTCGAACTCAAAGATATCGAAATTCAAAAAGGTGCGTGGTTCCATTCGCTCAAGGTCGATGAACTTCGTCTCTCGTTCAGTCCGATCGCGCTTCTCACGGCCGGAACTCCGTTCAACCTCGAAGCCAACGGCCTCGACGCGAATCTCAAGCTCAGCAGTCCGCGTCGTTTCGTACGTCCTTCCAAAGAAGTTCCTGCGGCTCCGACCACGAAGTCCGAGCAGCTCGTCGAATGGACGCGCAAGCTTCTGTCCTACGCCAAGGGCTACAAGATCAAACTCGAACGCAGCAAAATTCAGCTCGAGCTTCCCGTCGGCGCCGAAGATGCGCAGATTCCCAACATGCTTCAAATCAATCTTCAGGATGTCGATCTCGAAGCGGAACTCGATGCATCTTGGAGACAGAAAATCCATCTCAAAGCCCTTGCCCAGGCCGGTACGAAATCGGGGTCCTGGATCTTAGCGGGTCCCCTGGGACTCGAAAGTCAAAGCACCCTCAGCGTGCGCGAAGAAGATATTCCCGTCTCGCTCGACTTTAAAAAATTTGATCTCGATCTCAGCGAAACTAACTTCACGGGGTGGGGAGCCCTGGAGCGTTTCGCGCCCGGAAAATTCGTGATTCAAGCCAAACCCCGTGTTCTCTTTCGCGAAGAAGATTCGCAGCTCGTCATCGGCGAGCTCATAAGCGGCGAATCGCACGCTTTTCTCGATGATCTTAAAATCGATCTCACGTCGCGCTATCAACCTCGCAAGGAATTCCAACTGGAATGGCTCGTCGGTCGCAGCGAAGTGAAGTCCCTGCATCTGCCTCTGAAATGGCTGCGCCGGGCGCCGGGCGCCGGGATCGTTTCGAGCATGGGCCGTTTGCAGCTGCGTGAACGACTCGACAATTCCGATTTCACGTGGAGATTCGCGTTGAACAATTTCAAGATCGACGCCGCGGATCTCGCCACGATTTGGGGGGACCAGAATAGTTCGAGCGGTCCGGTTCTCGTCTCGGCCGTGAGCGAAGGGCGCCTTCAGAACGGGCGCCTCGATTCTCCGCGAACCGAAGTTCAGATCGACGCCACCGCGGCCGAATGGGACCCGCCCGGTTCGGTTTTCGCTAAACCCGCCGGTCACAAGGCGCAATTGCTTCTGAGAATGTCGCACGACGACGGAGGCCTCAAAGTCTCGCACTTGGATCTTGAAATGCACACGCTGAAACTTGAAGGCCAAGGACATCTCAAGAACCTGCTCGGACTTCTGCTTTCGGATGAAGCCGCACCTTATGATCTTTCTCTGGTTTCCAACAACGTCGACCTGTCGGAGTGGACGTCTCTCTTCCCGTCGTTCCGTAAGATTCCTCTCCAAGGATTTTTCCAAACCAAAGGGGATTTCTACGGCACTTACGATCCCAAGGATGAGAACACCTGGTCCAAAATCGGCTGGAACTTCGAAAAATTCCATCTTTCCAACATCGCAGGAGCTTTTCAGCGCGGAGAAAACATCGACGTCGCCGGCATGCGCCAGGATATGAGCGGACCTTTCAGCATGAGTTTCTTCTTCGTCGGACGTGGCGAAGGCACGCGCGTGAATCGTGCGACCTTGTTGAGTCAGGCCGACCTCACCAACGCATCGATCTGGTTCGGAGAAAAATTTCGCAAACCTCAGGGCACTCCACTCGTGTTTCAATTCTCGGCCGATCAGTCGCGCAACCGCGTTCATATTGACAAGGGCAGCTTCCGCTTGGCGGATCTGGACATGAATTTTTCGGGTGACATGATCCAGGGTCTGGGACGAAGCCGGCTCAAAGTTCTTCTCAAGGATCCGATCGATCTCTCCACGTGGAAGGAGTTCTTCCCGGATGCGAAACTTCAACAACGCGTGA
>JBDSDI010000032.1:0-7366 GCA_039920645.1 Bdellovibrionota bacterium
GCGCCCTGAATAGCAGCCATGCCGATCATGATGAAGACGCCGATCCAAAGTTTTGAGCTCTTGGCAGGCTTGAGTTGCGTTTTTTGAGAGAGTTTCCACGCGAAAAACCACGAAACCAGCGTAAGAACGACATCCGTGGCCAAAGTCCAAAATTCCCGGATCATTTCGCCCCGATCCTAAGGGTTTGGCGCAGGACATACAAGCGCTTTGAACGCGGAGCTTCCAGATCATGACTTGATTTCCGGCCCGACCCCCCACATGATGTCTCCTCTTTATGACGACAGCTGTAGCTTTTCCCCTGACCAAAGAATTCTTCTCCTGGTTCTCGCCCAAGCATCCTGGCATTAATGCCCGCTCGGTCGAGGTCGTATCCGCGCTCGTCGCCGAAGGTTCGACGGTTCCGTTTATGGCTCGCTACCGCAAAGAGCAGACCGGCAATCTCGACGAAGTTCAGATTCAAGCCGTCATCGACGGCGTCGATCTTTGGAAAGAACTTCTCAAGCGCCAAGACCACATTCTCAAAGAAATCGAAAAACAAGAGAAGCTCACCGACGCGTTGAAGTCCCGTATTCTTGCCTGCTTCGATCTCGATCTTTTGGAAGATATCTACCTGCCGTTCAAGCTCAAGCGCAAAACCAAGGCGATGATCGCCAAGGAAGCCGGTCTTGAGCCCCTCGCGCTGGGCGTCTGGCAAGCGTGGAAGGGCGAAGCACCCGCGCCCGCAGGTACGCTCGAGTTGCGCGCCGCCGCGTTTGTCGATGCCGCAAAAAAACTTCCCGATGTCGCCGCAGTGATTCAAGGCGTGAGCGATATCCTCATCGAAAAGATCGCCGAGGATATGGAACTTCGGGTCTACTGCCGTGACACGCTCTGGAAGGAAGCCTTCCTGAAGAGCACCAAGGGTGCGAAGGCAAAAACCCCGAGCAAATTCGACAAGTACTTCGACTACTCCGAGTCGCTCCAAAGCCTCTTGAGAATCGAAGCGTCGCATCGCTATCTCGCCATGCGACGCGGATGGATGGAAGAAGAGCTGAGCCTCTCCCTAAGTGGAGCGCCCGGTGCGGAAGACGTCGTCGAAGCGCGTATTCTCGAGCATATTCAGTCCAAAGTCGCTCCGCGCGTGACGACGGTCGAGCCTACGCTGCTGGCGAAAGCGATTCGTCTCGCTTACCGCGGTTATATTCTCACGAGTCTCTCGAATGAGATCCACAAGAATCTTAAAGACTCCTCGGACACCGAAGCGATCAAAGTCTTTTCGAACAACGTTCGCCAAGTTCTCATGTCGCCTCCGCTCGGATCGAAGACTGTCGTGGCACTCGATCCCGGCATCCGCACGGGCGTGAAGGTCGCGATCGTCGACGAGACCGGTAGCTTCAAGGATCACACCGTCATGTATCTCCAGCACGACACTCAGAAAGCGCAGTCGCTCGTCATGCTGCTTTCGATGATCAAGAAGTTCAAGGCTGCGGTTATCGCCGTCGGCAACGGAACGGCAGGTCGCGAAACCGAGATCTTCGTGCGCCAGTCGCTCAAGGGTTCCGAGTTCGCGAAGATCCCCGTCGTGATGGTCAACGAATCGGGTGCCAGCATCTACAGCGCGTCGGAAGTGGCGCGTAAGGAATTTCCCGATCTCGACATCACCGTGCGTGGCGCGATCTCGATCGGTCGTCGTCTCCAGGATCCGCTTGCCGAGCTCGTGAAGATCGATCCGAAGTCCATCGGCGTTGGTCAGTACCAACATGACGTCTCGCAGCCCGCGCTCAAAAAATCCATCGAAGCGGTCGTAGATTCCTGCGTGAACCAAGTCGGCGTCAACCTCAACACCGCGTCCGAGTATTTGCTCGCACGCGTGTCGGGTATCGGTCCGGCACTCGCCAAAGGCATCGTGAAGTTCCGCGAGGACAAGGGACTCTTCAAGTCGCGCAAGGAACTGCTCTCGGTTCCGCGTCTCAGCGAGAAAATTTTCGAGCAAGCGGCGGGTTTTTTGCGCGTGCCCGAATCCTCGAACCCGCTCGACAACACCGGCGTTCACCCGGAGCGCTACGCTGTTCTAGAAAAATACGCGACGCAAATGGGCGTGGGCCTGTCGGATCTTGTCGGCGTGACCGGCGTTTCGAAACTTAAGACCGTGGCGAAGCAGTTCAAAGAAGAAGTCGGCGAGTTTTCTTTCAAAGACATCATGGGCGAGCTCGAAAAGCCCGGACGCGATCCGCGCGAATCCTTCGAATCGGTCGAGTTCCGCGAAGACATCATGGAACTGAAAGACTTGAAGCCCGATATGATGTGCCCCGGCGTCGTGACGAATGTTACGAACTTCGGCGCTTTCGTCGATATCGGCGTCCATCAGGACGGACTCGTTCATATCTCACAGCTCTCGGATAACTTTGTGAAAGATCCGAAAGACGTCGTCCAGCCCGGACAGCGCGTGACGGTGAAGGTGCTTTCTGTCGACCTCTCGAAGAATCAGATTGCGCTCTCGATGAAGACCGGTGCGCAGGCCGCTCGTCCGGCGCCCGGCGATCGGCCACAGCAGCACCAGCAAGGTGGAGGAGCTCGCCCGCTGCATCCGGGAGGGGCGCGTCCTCAAGGCGGAAGCGGGTCGCGCCCTCGTCAGGACGACGATTTCGCAAACAACCCCTTCGCGAAACTCGCGGGACTCATCAAAAAGTAGATTTAAAGATTCGCGAAAAAATTCCTAAAGGTCGAACCGACAACCTTCAAGTAATTATCGCGCGGAACCTTACCCTTCAGGTCGCCCGAGATCCATTTGTGGCAAAGGCCCATCTTAAGCGATGAGAGAATCTCAGTGTAGATTTCGGCATCGCTCTGACTCAGCTTGAAGGTCTCGCGAATCTGGTAGATCTTCGCCTGGCGGTACTCGTTTTCAACTTTCTCGATCGCCTTACCGAGGCTGGTCGGAGTTCCTTTGTAGCGATAGTAGATCGCGATGATCTCGGGATTTTGCTCGGCGAAGTTAAGAGCGTTTTCGAGGCGCACGATTTCGTCGTCGCGAAAAAATTCAATGTTCGTTGGTTTTACGACGGTGTCGAGTTGCGCGAGGAGTTTGCCGAAGTGTTCCACCGCAAATCCGGAGAGCGCCTCTTTCGATCCGCCGATGTACTTGTAAACCCAGGGACGTGAAACTTGTGCCGCACGCGCGAGGCGCGACGGCGAGAGATTTTCGAATCCAAAGCGCACCACGATGCTGAGGATGCTCTTCGCGACCCGATCGAGTTTTTTTTGTTTGTCTTCGCCGCTCACAGACTCAGTTTAAGGCCATCTCGTATTTTAGGAACGGTGCGGGATCGATTGCATTGCGGTGCGGCGGTTCCAGGAAACTCTTCCATGATAGCCTTTGGAAGCATGAAAAAATTGACGCTATTTGCGCTGATGGGTTGTGTCCTCTTTCTGGGTGCTTGCATCTTCGGAAAGAAAGACGCGCATTCAGGCGCCGGAGGATCCGTGACGGAACTTAAAATGGAAGATCTCAAACTCGGGACGGGTGCGGCGGCTGCGGCCGGACAATCTGTAACCGTGCATTACACCGGTTGGCTCCTCGACGGCACGAAGTTCGATTCGTCCGTGGACCGGAACGAGCCCTTCGTCTTCGATTTGGGTGCGGGCAACGTCATCAAGGGTTGGGATCAAGGCGTGGTCGGCATGAAAGTCGGCGGTAAACGTAAACTCACCATTCCTTCGTCTCTCGGTTACGGAGCGCGCGGTGCAGGCGGCGTTATTCCGCCCGATGCGACGCTCGTCTTCGAAGTCGAACTGCTTAAAGTGAACTGAAAAATATCCTTGGGGGAAATATGAAAACGAAAACATTAAGGTATTCCGGCGTCGCTTTTCTTCTCGCAACTGCAAGTCCGTCTTTCGCGTCTCAGGCATTGATGCCTGTGCGCACACCTGCGATCGTCTCCAGCGAGATTCTCGATCTCTTGGGTATTCCTGCGGAGAAGAGCGATAAAGCGCTCGGCCTCTCTTACGCCGAACTTCGTCCGGAACAAGCGGCGGCGATCGGTCACTACATGCACGCCAACGGACGGTGCGGTGGTTTTGAAGCGCTTGCGGCATCCATTGAGAGCGACGCGGCCTTTGCTGAGCTCATGCAACCTCTCAAAAAAGCCGAGACCTCGCGGGCGCTCTTCGCAACTCATCTCACGTCGCTGAATGCGGCTCCCGTGGTTGCTCGCCAGGATCTCCTCCAGGCTTTCGACGATGTCTCGGCCGAGAAGCAGCAGGCGTGGGTCCAGTTTCTTTCGTCCTTTCCCTCGCGCTACCACAATACGTCGGACCCGAATGTTCACGTTCGCGCGATTCAAGCCCGTCTCGAAGAGATCGCGAAGACTTCTAAGCTTCCGATCACGATCGAGCTCATTTCGCACCAGCGCACGCCTCAGAAATCCATACGCGCGCGTATCCTCGGCTCGAAGCGTCCCACGGAAATCGTGGTCATCGGCGGTCACCTTGATTCCATCTCCGGATGGTTCGGTCGCGAAGCCGCTCCCGGCGCCGACGACAATGCCTCGGGTTCCGCGAACATCCTCGAGTCCTTCCGCCTTCTTTCGCAGATGGCTCAACCCGATCGCACGATTGAGTTCTACTGGTACGCTGCCGAAGAGATCGGCCTTGTGGGCTCGGCTGAAATCGCGCGCGATGCGAAGGCGGCCAACAAAGATATCGTTGGCGCGCTTCAGCTCGACATGACCCTGCACCCCGGGGACGGTCCTTTCACCCTCGCTTCGATGGAAGATTTCACAAGCCCTTGGCTCCGAGATCTTCTCGTCCAGATCAATAGCGCTTACGCACTCGGCGCGAAGATCGTCGGCGACAAGTGCAACTACGGTTGTAGCGACCATGCCTCGTGGTATCAGAACGGTTACCCGACTGTGATGCCTTTCGAGTCGAGCTTCGACAACATGAATCACGAAATCCACACGCCCCGCGACGTGATCAACAGTGCTTCGAACTTCCAGCACTCGGCGCTCTTCACCAAGATCGCCATGGCATTTGCATGGGAACTCGCGAACTCCGATCGTCGCGAACCTAAGCTCTAAGCTGAGATCTCTGCTTCAAATGCACGAAGGGCCCGAGTCACCAGTAAGATGACTCGGGCCCTTCGTGCATTTTAGGAACAAGAACGATCGTTCGAAAAATTTAGAGGGAGAGCGTCAGCGTGAGAGGAAGGTGGTCGGAGTATCCGGTGCCTTGCTCGGCGTTGTAGCGGAAAGGAATGAAGGTCTTCTCGATGGAACCGTCGCGACGGCGGTACTCGTTCACGCGGAGCGCGAATTCAGGAGCGTAAACGTCGAGATCGTTCCAATCGATCTTCATTTGGGTTTCGGTCTTCAGGATGTAAGCGCGATCCAGGAAACTCCAACCGCCGCGGAACCAGTGCGAGCCGGGCATGGTCGTCTTGACGGTGCCGTTAGTGACACGCTCTTCCACGCCGTCAACGAAGTCTTTGTTCAGAACTTCGCCGATGGGTCCTTTGATCTCTTCGAGAAGGCTGTTGAAGTCGCCCATTGCCAAAACGGATTCGCCACGTGCTCCAGCAGCGCGGGCATACTTAACGAGAGTCTCAGCGGCCGCGATGCGGTTCGCGCCGGGGTTACCTTGCGAAGGCCAGTGGTTCGCGAAGACGGTGAGCTTCTTGGAACCGACTTTGAAAGTCGCTTCCAGGATGTCGCGGGTCGCATGAGCTTCTTTACCATTCAAATCGGGGAGAGCGATGCGGTGACTCGTTGTCGCTTCGAGGGGAAGCTTGGAGAGGATCGCCGTGTCGATGCCACGAGAATCGGGGCCTTCGATCAAGATGATTTCATTGTAACCTTTGTTGCGAAGGCCGTTGCGTTGCAGGTCTTGGAGAACTGCGAAGTTCTCGACTTCTTCGAAGATGATGACGTCGGGGCCAGTGCCGCCGAAAGAACTGGTGATGACGGAAGCGATGTTGGTAATTTTCGATTGAAGAGTTTTGGGACTCCAGTCGAGCTCAAGGCATTCGCGCTTGAAGGTCGGGTTCGTTTCTTTAGCGCAAGCGGCTTTGACGCGGGGATCGGACTTCTTGGTGCTGAGAGGAAGGTAAGCCCAGTCCTCTTTGCCGTCGTCGTGAACGGTGTCGAAGAGGTTCTCGACGTTGTACTCCATCACCTTGATGGTGCTGCGAGCAGTTTCGATGTCGTTAGCTCGTGCAGCGAATGCCATGACCGAAAGACCTAAGAGAGTAATGGATTTAAGAACGTTGTTGGAGCGTTGGTTCATGATTCAGGACCCCTTCCTCGTGCGTTGACTGGGGCCACATTGTTAAATATTTCTTTGCTAATCAATAAAAAAAACAAATGCTTCGACACATTTCAGCATTTTTATTTTTCGTTATATAATAAATACTTAGGATTTTACTCGCAGAGTCATTCTCCCGCTGTTAAGACGATTTCAGAATGCGTATTAATAAGTATTTAGCTCGCTTAGGCCTCTGTTCGAGACGCCAGGCGGATGCCTGGGTCGAGTCAGGTCGTCTCACTTTGAATGGCGTTACGGCCAAGCTCGGAGACACTGTGGAAGACGGCGCTGTCGTGCTGCTTGACGGGAAACCCCTCGAGGCTGCGGCTCCCTTGAAGCGCATTCTTATTGCTTACAACAAGCCCGAAGGCGTCGAGTCGACCCAGGACGCGCGCAACCCGCGCAACGTCGATGCCCATATCAAGTTCGACGGACCTCGAATATTTCTCATCGGTCGCTTGGATATCGGAAGCGAGGGCCTTCTTCTGATGACCAACGACGGGGACCTCGTGAATCCCATCCTTCGCTCGCAGTTCAATCATGAGAAGGAATACGTGGTCGTTTACGACACGAGCATTTCGGAGCAGCAGATCCATGACCTCTCGATGGGAGTGGATATCGACGACGAACGCGGCCTCACTAAACCCTGCCAGGTCGAGCGCATGGGGGGCAATCGCGTGAAGATCATTCTCACCGAGGGACGTAATCGACAGATCCGTCGTATGGCCGAAGCGGTCGGTCTTCGCGTGGTCCGATTGAAACGCATTCGCGTGATGAACGTTCAGCTGGGCGAGCTCGCTCGCGGAGCCTGGCGCTATCTTTCCGCCGAAGAAGAGCGGACGTTGCTCTCTCAGCTCGACATCAAGGCGGGTAACACGCCTCGCGAAAAAGCAAAAAGCACTCCCTCTCTCGAGGAAGCGCTCTCTGATTTTGAGGAATAAAAAGGGAACTTAGTGAGCTTGGTGGCCGTCGGGGCCGTGAGCATGTCCATGGCTCAGTTCATCCGCGGTCGCCTGGCGAACTGAAAGAACTTCGACGTCGAAGTTCAGAGTTTCGCCAGCGCGAGGGTGATTGCCGTCGAGGAAAA
>JBDSDI010000033.1:0-6251 GCA_039920645.1 Bdellovibrionota bacterium
GATCAAGGACATCATGGTCACGATCGGATCCGGGCGTGGCGAGAGCAACAAGGGTAATCTCTTCTTGAAACTCGTGCCCGCAAAACTTCGCGCTGAAAAGACGTCGCAGATCAAAGATCTTGTGACCAAGCAGCTCGTCGACTTCAAGGAAAACAACGTCATCGTCACCGACGTCGCGGCCGAGGGCGGAGAGCGCGGCTTTAACTTGAACATCGTCGGTCAGGATCTCGATCAACTGGTCGCCTATTCGAAGAAAGTCTTCGACGTCGTCTCTAAGAACAACGCACTTCAACAGGCCGACTCGAGTTACCGTTCAGGCAAGCCCGAGTACCAGATCAAGCTCAACCCCGAGATCGCCAAACGCTCGGGCGTCACGATCACCGGCATCGGTGCGGAACTTCGCAACCTCATTGAAGGCCTCACACCTGCGGTCTTCCGCGAAAAGGGCGTCGATTACGACGTGCGCGTTCGCCTGAAGGAAGATCAGCGCAATCTCAAAGACAACTTCAATCGGATCTATGTTCCGAACCTCACGAACCGGCTCGTGCCGCTGGCCAACGTTGCGACGCTTGTTGAAGCGGAAGGTCCCACCTCGATTCTTCGCGAGAACCGCGCGCGCTATATTCAGATTTCGGCGGATATTCGTCCCGGCGGTTCGGGGTTGGGCGGAGCGATGACAGACATCGGCAAAGCCTTCCAGAACGAACTCAAGCCGCCTCCAGGCATCACCTACAGCTTCGTTGGCCAGGCGGAGCGCTTCGCCGAACTCATGCGCAACATTCTCGTTTCGCTCGGACTTGGTCTGATGTTCATCTATCTCGTACTGGCATCGCTCTACGAGAGCTTCATTAAGCCCTTCACGATCATGCTCGTAATTCCGCTCGCGGCCTGCGGAGCTTTTGCGGCGCTCTTCATCATGCGCTCGACCTTCGACCTTTTCTCGATGATCGGGTGCGTGATGCTCATGGGTTTGGCGACGAAGAATTCGATTCTTCTTGTCGACTATGCGGGCGAACAGATCCGTCAGGGTAAGGACAAGGCGACTGCGCTTATCGAAGCCGGCGAAACGCGCCTGCGCCCCATTCTCATGACGAGCTTCGCGCTTATCGCAGGCATGGTGCCGGTCGCGATCGGTCTCAACGAAGCCTCCAAGACGCGCACGAGCTTAGGGATCGTCGTTATCGGCGGAACTATCAGCTCGACGTTGCTGACCCTCGTCGTGATTCCTGCCGCTTACTTATACATCGATCGTTTCGAAATGTGGCTGACAAAAATTTACCATCGTATCTTCGGCGAAGACACGACGGTAATTTAAGTGAAGAGTGAACTTCTTTCGGCAATGTTTAGAAATTTTTAGATTCGTTCCATTCGCGGAAGCGTGAGTCGCTCGGGAACATTTTGAGATAAAGAAGTATCGAAACGACGAAGAACGGAATGGCGACCGTGAAAGAAGTCATCATGGTTCCAGCGACAAAGCCCAGCAATCCGATGGCTTCGGTCAACGCGAGACGCACGATGTAGGGCGTGTAGATGGGGAATTTCGTGCCTTGCTTCAAGAGGCTTCTGTAGAGCATACGCGGCACAATGAAGGAGGCCGCGACATCGACAAGGGCCACGGCGTAAAAAGGCAGAATCTGAGCGTTGCTAATCGGCGAAGAAGGGCTCCCCGCGGGAGCGCCCACATCGACGATGGAGGGGTAGTTCTTAAGCACATGAAGCAGGATCACCTGCGAACCGAGCATGGTGGCCCAGATAATTTTCATGCTGACACGCATGGGGGCAGATGTGTCGGGAGTCGGAGTTTCCATTCAACGGATGTTACTTGAGTTAGGGGGCAAATGAAACAGAAGCCGGCGATGCCGCACGGGGAAGAACCACCGTAAAGCGCGATCCACTGCCGAGCCGGCTCCGCACGCGAACTCGACCCTGATGCGCGTTCACGACCTGTTGGACGATATATAGCCCCAGTCCGAGTCCGCCGTAGTTCTTAGAGGAAACTGCCCGCTCGTAGCGCTCAAAAATATGGGACATTTTCTCGGTCTCAATGCCGATCCCGTGGTCGCGAATCGAGAAGACGGCGGCGTCATCGTAGGCGCGCACGCTGATCGCGATCGGTCGCGAATTTCCGTAAATCAGCGCGTTCTTCAGAAGATTGGTGATGACCTGTTCTGTGCGCATGCGGTCCAGGCGCACCGGAAGCGATACGGGGCTACGAACGCGGACAGAGCAACGAGCGATCTCTTCCGAATAGATTTGAAGGATCTGATCGACGGTCTCAACCATGTCGAAGTCTTCGAGTCGAAGTGCGAAATGGCCGCGGCTAATGCGCGAGACGTCGAGCATATCATCGATGAGGCGCGTGATTCGGCCGATTTGATTCCCCGATTTCTGGAGAATTTTTTTGACCTGTTGATCGGAAAAAACGGATGTTTGATCTTCGAGCATATCGAGAAGAATGTCATTGGCGAGTTTTAGAGGAGTCAATGGGGTCCTGAGTTCGTGCGACGCGATCGAAATAAACTGGTCGCGCAGCTCGACGGCAGCCTGAGCTTCGAGCTTCTTCTTGCGTTCGGATTCCATCTGCTGACGCTCGCTCATGTCGCGGATAGCAATAAGTCGCACTTCGCGACCTTCGAAAAGATGTGACTTCACGGCGATCTCAACCGGAAATTCGAGACCGTTCTTTTTTTTGGCTCGAATCATGTACGGCGTTTCCAGGGGCTTTGCCATGCGTTCGCTGACCAAGTCGAAAGAATCGGCAGCAACCCAATCGATAATGGGGCTTCCGATGAGACGAGCACGGGTTTCGCCCACGAGACGCGTGAAGGATTCGTTTACGGCGATAATGAGACCGGATTCGTGGAGGACAATGCCTTCGAAGGTGGCATCGAAAAGTTTTTCGAAACGGGCTTTCGCTTGGACCACCTCCTGCAGCGCCCTATTGCGATAGTAGAGGATCACGTTCATGACGAGCGTGATGGTGACCAGTCCCGGAACGTAGAAGGGATAGATGAACTGATGCAGGTACGCGGTGTAGGTTCCGAGTCCGATGGTGAAAAGGCTGAAATAAAAAAGGGCCGGTCCCGATTGGAAACCCGCGTAGACAGCCGTGATCGTGATGCACGTCGCAACCGGCCATTCCACGTTCATGTAGTTGATGTGATTGGCGTAGAAATTGTGCAGAGTCAGGAGGTACAACGAGGCATAGAAAAATTTGTCGATATTGCGGGCTACCCCTGAGAAGCGGAAGCTCATCACGAGAATGGCAATCGGAACGGCCACCACGAAGAGTCTTGACCACAGGGGATTGTAGTCGAAGGGGTTGTTTTGATGAACAACGAACCACCAGATCGCATAGAGGCCCGCTTCGATGGCCAATAAGAAGCGCATCGTCTTCGGTTGCGTCGCGCTCGAGTGGTACTCCATGACTCGTTCTGTTTTGCGATATCCCCGTATTGAGTCAAGCGCCCGTTGGCGGACGAACGAAATTCATGAGCTCTTTGATGTCGGGCGGCTTAGTAAAGAAAGGATAGTTGCCTAGGCTCGCGCGATCAGGACTCCCGGCCGACAAGATCGCGATACGATGAATTTTCAATTCGGGAAAGGCCTGGACCTTGGCCAAAAAGTCCCAACCGCTCGCCACGGGCATCATGAGGTCGAGAAGGACAACGTGAGGCATGAGTGCTGTACAAAGTTTTTGAAATCCATCTTCGCCATTCACGGCGGTTGAAATATTTTTAATACCCTTCGCTACAAAGAGCATCGTGAGCACGTCACGGATGTCCTCGTCGTCGTCGATAATGAGAACGTACGGGCTGTCTTCAGCTTTCGACATCATTCGAATATTTTAACCCTTTGATCAACCCGGAGCAACGCTCTTCAGTGGGACAAAAAAGGGACAGGGCTTCGGACGAATGTTTGTTTTCGGACAAGAGTGCTAAGCTCCTTCCCAGTGAAGTCCACCCAAACTGAACGCTTAAAGGCTCTCTTAGTTTCCATTCGCACTCCCGACGTGACCGAGGTCGAGGCGGAAGAGTCGCTATCGGAGCTCGAACGACTCGTAACGACGCTCGGTTTCGATGTCGTCGCCAAAGAGCGCCAGAATCGACCGAGCACGAAGAACTCGACCGTCGTGGGCCAAGGTAAACTCCAAACGCTTGCGCTCTACACGGGAGGCAAGGGTGCCGTCGAACGGACAAGCTTCGCGAAAAAGACCAAAGCAGCTTTGCGCCAAGAAGAAGAAGAAGAGTCAGAAGACGTCGACGATGCTCCGCTTCAGGGCGTACTCGGCGAAGACGATGACGACAGCGAAAACGAAAAGTCGTCGGAAGAAAAGCCGAAGGCTGGCGTGGTTGTTTTCGACTGCGATCTGACGCCGTCGCAATTGCGAAATCTCGAAGGCGCACTCGGTACCGAAGTGCTCGACCGCAGCGGTGTCATCATCGAAATTTTCAGCCGCCATGCCAAGACGCGCACGGCGAAGCTCCAAGTCGAAATCGCGCGGCTCAATTATCTCGCCCCACGTTTGCGTGAAACGGGCGGTCGTAGCGAACGTCAGGCCGGTCAAGGCGCGGGCGAGAGTTCGCTCGAGCTTGATCGTCGAAACATTCGCGACCGTGTGACTGAATTAAAGTCTGAGCTCGCTCAAGTTCAGCGCGAACAGGAAAGCCGCCGTAACATGCGTTCCGAGCAGCTCTGCGTCGCACTCGTGGGTTACACGAACGCCGGAAAATCTTCCACGATGCGCGCGCTTACCGGCAGTCAGGTTCTCGTCGAGGACAAACTCTTCGCGACGCTCGATACGACCGTCCGCGCGATCCATCCCGAAACGCATCCGCGTATCTTGGTGTCCGACACCGTCGGCTTCATTAAAAAACTCCCGCACGATCTTGTTGCGTCGTTCCGCTCCACCTTGGATGAAGCGCTGAACGCGTCGCTGCTCTTGTACGTCGTCGATGCCTCGGATCCGACCTTCGTGTCGCAGCTCAAAATCACGCGCGAGGTCTTGGACGAGGTGGGCGTCGAAGACACGCCGAATTTCGTGGTGCTCAACAAGGCCGATCGCCTTACGCCCGAACAGCGCACGCGCCTGGCGCGGGAATTTCCGATGGCGATCGTGATCTCGTCGCGCGATCCGGACGATGTCAAACTGCTTCGCGAGAAGATCGTCCGTGTTTTCGAAAAAGACATGGTTGATGAGGAGATCTTCGCGCCATATACGACAGTCGGTATCGTCGGAGAAATCCGTGGCGGCATGCGAGTCATCAAAGAAGACTTTGAGAACGAGGGCGTGCGCTTTCGGGTACGGGCTCGTCCGGCGGACTTGCAGCGTTTAAAGAAGAAATTCGGCCTCTAAGACCTCTCGTAGCGGGTAACGACGTCTTTCTGACGTTCAGTTTTATAAACGCTTAGGTAAAATCGGGTCATGAAAATCAAAAAAATTCTGTTCTGTGCGGCAATGGTCAGCGGAAGCGTGTTTGCCAAAGGCAACTACGGGATTCACGCAGGCGTGGGTCTTCCTCAAGATGCTCCGGGGCAAAAGATGGGCGCGGATGTCGGGGTCGCGGCAGAATCCATTTTCGGAGCCCTCGGAATCGGTGTTTTTGGGACCTACCAAATGGTGGGTCTCGACACGGGTGCGTCGACCGGAAATTCTCTCAACTATCTGCTCTACGGAGCTCTCGTGAATATTCATCTGGGAGCGCTCTACGTGGGAGGCAACGTTGGACAGGTGCAGATGAATCTTAAAAGCGGAGGCGCTTCTGTCACCGCCTCGTCGAATTCCTACGGCGGCCAAGTCGGCATGGATTTCCCCTTCAGCGGACGCATGAGTCTCGGCCTCGAAGGACGTTATATCAAAGTCACGTCAGATCCTTCGATCGCGATCGTGAACGGCAACGCGCAACTCAAGTTCTGGTTCTGAGCTTAGCGATTCCTATGATTACTCCTCTGCACGATGAACTCCGACTCGCTCGCCTCCAGGTCTTCTATGAAATTCGGGAAATCCCTTACGCGCGGGGTGAATGCGCAGCAAAAGTAGCACTGCTAGCCGAGAGGTTCGAATCTCTTGGGTACCGCACGCGAACGGTGAAGGGTCGCTACTTCGTAGCGGACTGGCCCGAAGAAGTGCGCCTCGTGCCGAACCGCGTGGATATCCATTACGCTCTGGAAATCGAGATCGAGGGCCAGTGGATCTTGGTCGATTGGCTGGGCGAGTCGGCAAGAATGGCCGGGTTCTGGCGCAGGACATC
>JBDSDI010000034.1:0-5209 GCA_039920645.1 Bdellovibrionota bacterium
CAACGCGTAGCGATCGAAGGCCGCGACAGGAGTCTGTTTAAACTGCGCAAGGTCGCTCCCCGCGCTGTACTCTTCGCTAACATTGGAGCTGTCCAGCTCAACTGCGGCGTCAACATCGACGACTGCGAATGGCTCGTGGAACAACTCGAAGCGAACGCGCTTATTCTTCATGCCAATCCTCTTCAGGAAGCGATCCAAAAAGAAGGCGATCGCGATTTCCGCGGTCTCTGGAATAAAATCGCGGAGCTCAAAAACCGTCTCTCGGTTCCTCTTATTCTCAAAGAAACCGGTTGTGGACTCGACGAAACATCGTGTCGTCGCGCGATCGATGCGGGTATCGATGCTCTCGATAGCGCAGGACTCGGCGGCACGCACTGGGGATTTATCGAAGGCCTCCGTAGCCCCGAGCGTCGCGAACTCGGCGAGATCTTCCGCGATTGGGGCATTCCCAGCGTCGAGTCGTTGCGAATCTGCGTCCGCGAATCACAAGGACGAGTTCCCGTCGTGGCTTCGGGCGGTTTGCGATCAGGTCTCGATGTCGCAAAAGCGCTCTGGATGGGCGCGAGCCTCGGCGGAATGGCTTTGCCCTTTCTCGATGCCGCCACCCAAGGCGAGAACGAACTCAATACCTTTTACACTCTTCATGAAGAGGCGCTACGGATCGCGCTCTTCTGTACTGGATTCAAATCTCTAGGGGAGCTCAAGCAGCACTCATGACGAACAAAACTCGCGACACGTCTCTTCTCTCGGGATTCTACAAACTCAGCCATGCGGCTCGCCTCGAAAAAATTGCCGGTGTTTTCGATCTGCGTCCCGAAGCGATCGCCCTTCTTGAAAAAGAATCGTCCCTTCCCCACCACCTTTCCGATCTCTTCGTGGAAAACTCACTGGGACATTTCTCGCTCCCGCTGGGACTCGTGACCAACGTTACGATCAACGGCGAGGAAAGCGCGGTGCCTTTCGCGGTCGAGGAGAGTTCCGTAGTCGCGGCGGCGAGTAATGCCGCGAAGTGGGTCCGTCAAAGTGGAGGCTTCACCGCGGAAGTTCTCGGATCGCTCATGATTGGACAAATACAGATTCTGGACGTCTTACCCTCCGCCATGACCGAAGTCATGGCTCGTATCCTTGCCGAAAAAGAAGCTCTCGTCGCCAAGGCGAACGAGGTCCATCCGCGTCTTCTTCAACGCGGAGGCGGCGTGCGCGATATCGAAGTGCGCAGCTTCCCCCACGCAGAAATTCCCTTTCTCGTAGTGCACGTACTTCTCGATACGCGCGAAGCGATGGGCGCAAATCTAGTGAACACGGTTTGCGAGCGACTCGCTCCCGAAATTCAAATCCTGTCGCAAGGCCGCATCGGACTTCGGATCCTCAGCAACTACGCCGACCGCAGACTTTTCAAAGTCAGCTGCCGCGTCAACCCTAAGTACATCGCTCTCAATGATAGCGAGAATTCGCTGACGGGCCCCGAAGTTGCACAACGCATTGTCGAAGCCTATGTCTTCGCGAAATATGATCCTTACCGCGCAGCGACTCACAACAAGGGCATTATGAACGGCGTCGACCCGGTTGTGATCGCCACTGGTAATGACTGGAGAGCGGTCGAGGCGGGCGTACACGCGTATGCCGCGCGCTCGGGCCGCTACGAAAGCCTGAGCCGCTGGTCGATCGACGCCGACGGAATGCTCGTCGGCGAACTTACGTTGCCGTTGCAACTGGGCACTGTGGGCGGCGTCACGCGCCTCCATCCTCTCGCGCAACTTTCGCTGCAAATTCTGGGCAATCCCAGCTCCGACGAACTCGGAATGATTGTGGCCTCGACCGGACTCGCTTCGAACCTCGCGGCGCTGCGCGCGTTGACCACCACCGGCATCCAAGCCGGTCATATGAAACTCCACGCGAAAAATCTCGCGCTCGCTGCCGGTGCCGAGGGTGCCGCGATCGAAGAAGTCGCTTCCGAAATGGTGAGATCCAAGAACGTTTCCTCGATGGAAGCCGAACGTCTCGTTTCATCGAGACGAGATATTGCCGGCACCGAAACATCGATCTAAGGCCAGGTCATGAGACTCGTCGCTTCAGCTCCAGGGAAAGTCGTTCTCTTCGGGGAATGGGCCGTGCTTGAAGGCGGGCCGGGCGTCGCGATCGGAGTGCCACCGCGTTTGAGCGTTTCATGGCGGATGCCTTCCGAGAAACGCGATGACGCCACGCTCGTGATTCGCGGTGATTCGCAGATGGCTTTATGGGACCCGAACACGCCTTCGGAGAAACAATCTCAAATTCCCAAATTCCTCCAGAAAACGGTGAAGCTCGTCGAGTCGCTTATGCTTCTCGATACGGTCGCGGAAAAAGCTTTGCGAAGCGGGGGCGAGCTTCGCATCGAACGCGGATGGAAAATTGAGGAAGGTCTGGGATCCAGCAGTGCGATCGTCGCAGCTCTACTGGAGATCGTTTCGCCCGACCGCGAACGCGTGGAGAAGTGGCATCTTGGGCGCGAAACCATCCGTCGCGCTCAAGGCGGGATGGCTTCGGGTCTCGACCTGGCGGCGCAACTCCGCGGGGCGGCCGTAAGTCTCGTGCAGGATCGTCCTCGCCCTCTCAACCTCGATATCCCGGGGGAACTGATGTTTCTCCATGGCGGCGAAAAAGCGGATACCGCGGAGTTCTTGAAGGAGAATCGCGTCCCTCGCGAGGCGCGTCTTCAACTCGGGAAAAGCTGCGAAAAGTTTTTGGAAAAACGAGATTGGGTCGCGGCCATCGACGAGCACGCGCGCATTCTTGCCGAACATGACGTCTGGCCTCCGGCGCTTCGCGACCTCCGACGCGAGTGGTTAGGTAGCGGGCTCGTGCGGGCCATGAAAAGTTGCGGCGCCGGCGGCGGAGACACGTGGATACTGTGGAGCCCGACCGAGAAACAAGCGGCCTTGCAGGCCGATGCGACTTCGCGCGGCTATCGGCTCAAGCGCGTGGAAGTTGCGACTGAGGGAAGTCGCCGCGAAAAGGAGACCCCGCAATGATTCGGGTCGTCGCCAGTCCAAATATTGCGTTCATTAAATACTGGGGCAAGGAAGTTTCGCAAGATCCCTCGCGTGTGAACTGGGCACTCAATCCTTCGCTGAGTCTCACCCTTTCGAAAGCCCAAACGATCACTGAACTTGAATTCAAAGAACTGGGTCAGGACGAAGTCGTCATCGATCGAAAGATCGCCAGCGAAAAGGATCGCGAAAAAATTCGACGCCATATGGAGCGCATTTGCCGCGCGATGGGCCACGATGCCCCTCGCGCCTTCCGCTACAACTCCGAAAATAATTTTCCGATGGCAGCGGGGATCGCGTCCTCCGCTTCGGCCTTTGCGGCGCTTACTTGGGCCACACTCGGCTGCCTCCTCGGGCGCTCTCAAGCCGAGGCGTGGATCGGCGCGAATCTCCGACATGTCAGTGAATTCTGCCGTTGGGGATCCGGATCGGCCTGTCGTTCCGTTGCGGGCCCTTACATGCTGTGGCGCAACGAAGCCGCATCAGCCCGCGACTTCCCCCTGAAACTTAGAGACACGGTGATTATTCTCTCGCGCGCCGAGAAGAAAGTCTCGAGCCGCGACGGTCACGAGGCCGCGCTTTCGAGTCCCTTGTTGGCCACACGCCTCGAAGGAGTTGAGGAGCGTTTGACGCGTATGACCCGCGCTCTTCACGACAAAGACCTGGTCAGCTTCGGAAAGCTCCTCGAAGAGGAGGCGCTCGAGATGCACGAGGTCGCTCGCCACGGCAGGCCTCGGGTCGAATACTGGAGTGAGAACACGCGACGCGTATTATCGGCACTTCAGGCCATGACGAATCGGGATTTCTATTTTACTCTTGATGCCGGACCGAACGTGCACGTCATCTCCGAAAGAGACGTCACAAAAGAGCTTCGAGCGATGCTCACGCAAGTGGGAGTCGTCGCCGAACTCTGGGAGGATGAAAGTGGCCGCAGCCCTCGATATCTCTAAAGAGACGACCCTTCGCGAATACGGAGCCAAGCTTGTCTTCGCTTTAGTGACCCTTGCATTCCTTTGGAGCTCTGGCGGAAGCGACGGTCAAATCTTTTGGTCGCGCCAGCCGGCTCTCTTCGTCGTGACGCTCGTAACTGTTTTGGCGTGGGCGCGCCTAATGTCTCCCACTATCTGGGCCGCGATCATTGGAAAGCCCACTTCGGACGAACTTATTTTCGCTCTAAAATGGGGAACAGGGTGCGCTCTTCTTGCGGGAGGTATTCTCACGGTTGCCGTTCTCCTGATTCCGAACTCGCCATGGGTGTCCTGGGACTTCCTGAAAACCTACTCGGTCACTCAAGGTCTTGTAGGCCTTCCCTTCGTGCTCGCCAGCTCTTACGTCATCGAGTTCTTCATGAGAGGCTACCTCTCCGACAGTTGGGGAAAAGGTAGCGTGGCTTTCCTCGAATCAGTGACGATCGCGGTTGGACTCCAGCATTTTCTTCCCTTCGCTTTCTTGCTCCCGCTTATTTTCGTCTGCCTTCGCCTCACGAAAACGAAGAATCTTCGAGCCGCGGCGCTCACGCGCGTTGTTTGCACGCTGCTCGTCATTCTTTTTGCGAGCCTGGTCACGTCCCGTTCGGCCTGAGGCCCGCGATGCACCCGCGTTCGTCCGATGCCTGCGCGAAGTTTATCGTCAGCGGCGAGCATGCCGTTCTCGCGGGAGCCCCTTGCCTCGTCTATCCCCTCAAAAGCGCGCGGCTCCATCTGGAACTGAGCTCCTCACCGGAGTTCGTCGCGGAGTTGAATGGCCGTAGGCTCGGCACGGAACTTTCCGAGAAGATCTTCGACGCCGCGCTTTTGGCCGGACTGGAAAGAACTTCACTCGATCACTCCCATTTGAAAATCCAAACATCCATTCCTCTGGCCTCGGGCCTCGGATCTTCGGCTGCCCTCTGCGTGGCGCTGGCGCGCCTCCTGCCTTCGAAGCCTCAAGATACCGATATCTTCGCAGCGGCCCTCAAGGCGGAAGGACTTTTCCATGGTCGCTCCTCGGGCGCCGATCCGGCCGCAGTCTGCGCGGGACACCCCATTCTCTACCGTATGAGCGGCCGACGCGCCGACCCCTTCCAGGCTGCCGCCAACGCTCCCTACGCATGGGTACTTCGGCACTCGGGGACCGAACGCGCGACGTCCGCCGTCATCTCCGATCTCGGTGCCAAAGATGCAGCCATGCCCGATCTGATC
>JBDSDI010000035.1:0-5262 GCA_039920645.1 Bdellovibrionota bacterium
GTTAAGGCGATCGAGTAGCCGCGTGAAAGAGCGATGCCTGCCCAGACGCCTCCGATCGAGCGATAACGTTCGGACCTGAAAAGTTTGCTGCCGATCTCGGTCTGTGGAGCGTGCGTCATGACGTGGGATCTAAGTCCATTTGTGTCCTCATTCAAGAGGAACTATTCTCAAGGACTTCTATGTGGCGCAATAAGTACGAACTCTACGAAGAAGCCGTTCAAAGTCCCGAAGCCGATGTTGCTTTCATTGTGCGCGAATACAAAAAGATTCGAAAAAAAGAACCTCGCTCATTGAGGGAGGATTTCTGCGGAACGGGTGCCCTGCTCGCCAAATGGGTTGAGGGCTCGGCGAGGCGCTCATCGGTAGGCGTCGATCTGGATCCCGAGCCGATTCTCTACGGGCTGAAAACCCATTCATCTGCTTTGAACAGCGAGGAGCAAAAGCGGGTGCGTTTTATCCATGCGAACGTTCTCGAGGCCCGTCTCAAAGCCGACGTGATTTGTGCCTTCAACTATTCTTACTATATCTTTAAAACCAGAGAGCTTTTGCTCGCTTACTTCAAGGCGGTCCATCGTTCGCTCAACCGTCAGGGACTCTTTTTCTTGGATACATTTGGCGGCACGGAAGCGATGAGCGAATCGATAGAACATCGGCGCATCGGTTCGTTCACCTATTATTGGGAATGTGAGCGATTTAATCCGCTGACGCACGAGTGCTTCTATTCCATTCATTTCAAGCGCCATACAAAAGGAGCGAAGCAGCAGCGACGCGTCTTCACCTACGATTGGCGTTTCTGGACGATGCCGGAGTTGATGGATCTGCTCGAAGAGGCTGGTTTCAAGAAAGTGCGTTGCTATTGGGAAGGCGACGATCGCCACGGACGCGGCAATGGCATTTTCCGGGAGACCTTGAAAGCCGAAAACTGCGAATCCTGGATTTCATATATCGTCGCAGAGATCTGATGGGTGCGAGACGGACACAATTTGCGCTCGTATGTCGAAGCTTTCGACATACGGCAGGTCCTTAAAACGAAGGCCTGCGCTGAGCTTCTCCTAGAACGACAGCAGACCCCATGGACTGTAACTTGAAGACGTGTTCCACCATGGAACGTCATCATGCAAACAGAGATTTTTCTAAACTCTTTAAGCTTGGGTTGGGAGTCGGCCTTTTCCTGGCGGGCGCTCAGTCTCTTCAGGCCTCGCCTTCTTCGGCCTTTCCAAACCTCATGGACGCCTTTTCGAAGGCGATGCTCTCGACGTCGAGTCTTTCGAAAACCAAGTTTGCGGGTCTGCGTCTGATCGTTGGCGCACAAAAGCCCGCCCATGAGGGCGATGAGTCCGATAAACTGCGTGTCAATTTTGAGGACAATCGACTCGATCTCCTGACGGAAAGCGTAATTTTTTCTAACGGAAGTTACGGTGAATTCGATTCGAGTACGGGCGTGTCGCTGGAGCCCGTTCAGGCCGGTTCGTTCTGTATGATGAAAGCCAAGCGAGGTCCCTTGGAAGCCGGTCCTCTTTCGAACGCTCAATTGAGGGCTCTGCCCCAGGATTGGATTTTCCCCGAGGGCGATATTTGGAAGGTCGATCCCTATACGCCGGCCGCTATGAGAACGCAGGACCTCGGCGAGAACATCTTACTGCGCTTCGAGATGGTCCCTCCCTCCGGTAATGTTGTGCGCAATGAGGTTAGGATCGACGAGCTGCTCTGTCAGGTGCACGTCAAGGACCTGGAAAACGCTGAGTCCGGCCTTCGAGCCACACTTCAGAGCGTTCTGGGACCGTGGTTGAATTTTTCGGTGAGAAGCTCGAATTGACGGGCTTCGAGTTCCTTTTCCTGAGGTGCCGCGGGGCGCGAAGAGCTAAGGGCCACAGCCCTTAGCTCTTCGCATTTTTCTGTTAAGCTCTAGAGACGATGAGGGATTCGAGGTCTTTGCTGTTCGCGGCCGTGGCGTCGCTCGGATTCCCCGTCGTCGCGAGCGCGACGACGGGTCCTCGCATTGCAGCCCCTACCCAGTCCATCATCAAAAAGTGTTTTAAGCGCATCGACGAGCCGGTGGTCGCAAAGTTCTTCTCGAAAAATCTCGAGTGGGAACTCACCTGCCCGCTTGACGAATTGCAAAAGCAAATTGCTTCTAAGGACGCGGCGACATGGCCTCCTCACGTGAATCTCCTCGTGGCGCACAAGCTCTACGAAGAATATCTCAAGTTCCGCGCGAACTTCTTCGTGCAGGCCGCCGAGGAAACACGCTACGAAAGCCCGCAAGGATTCTTCTGGAGCCCGCTGCTCGAGAACAGGGACCAGATTAAGACTCCACACCAGGACCTCGGTCCTCATGAGACGCCATTTGCAGCTTTTAGTGCGGCAAGTTCACAGTGGATGGAATCGTTCACCAAGCTTCTCGAGCCTCAACTCAAAGATTCCAAGAACTCGACCTACTTCAAGGAAGCCGCTTTGTTATGGATGCAAATTCTTGGCGCTTCAGGTCAGATGTCGGCTCTGACGACCGAACTCGATGGGCGTCTCGCGCCACTCATGAGCGTTTCGGCAGATCGCGACTTCGTGCTGCGTACGCTCTTCGAATTCTCCGCCCGGCGCTCGTCCGATGCGGCCGTGCTGAAACCTTTTTTGCTCAAATCGCTTAGCTATTTGAAGACCCTTAACAAGAAAACGCTCGAGAACGAGCATCTCGATCTGTGGGTCCAGTACCTCATGCTCCAGGGTGTTCCCGAAACCCGCGTTGCGCGCGATGAGGTTCTGAAGACACTACGCGATCTCTGGATTCTCTTTCCGCTCAACACGCATAAGATTCAGATCCGCAAACTCGCGATCGATTTGGGTGTTTCGCAATTCTTTATTGGTCCTTCGGAGAGACAACTCAAAATCGACGAGTTGCTTACGGAAGCGGACCGACAGATTCGCCTGCTCGTAGGTAATGAGGCCCTGAAAACTCTTGATCAGGTGTTGCGTCTTCCTTCGCAGCAGTACACGTCTTCCGAACTCTGGGACGCCTTGGAGCTGCACGTTCGCCTCTTGCGGATTCTAGACCGACGCCATGAAATCCCTGAGCTGCTTACGCGCTATGTGAAGAAGGGACACTTCCTCGATATCCCGTCCAAACAAACGGAGCGCGAGGATTTTTTCAGTCGTCTGTACCAAATTGGACGCTGGCAATGGAGCTACGATACCCCCGAAAAAGCCTTGGCCACTTTTGATCGCATCATCTCACTGAATCGCGCCTGGGGCTCCGATTTCCAACTCGCTGCGAGTTACTACATCCGCGCCCGCATCATGGAACAGTCGAGTGATCGTAGGGTCGCACGTCTTTATTTCGAAGAGGCGATTCAGGAACTTAAAGATCGTGCGAAGAAGAATTCCGATCTTTTCGAGGATTTGCTCTGGCGTCGGTTTTACAACGAATACGATCTCGCGAGCGGAAATAAAAACTATGCTCTTCTTTTGCAACTCATCGATGAACTCAAACCTTATGTTCTCTGGGACGAGGACGGCGAACGCTGGCTCTTCTGGCGCGGACTGGCGCGCCTCTCGGCAGGAATGAAGGACAAAGCGATCGAGGATCTCAAGGAAGCTCATCGCAAAGCGCCGCTGAGTTATTACAGCGTCGTCGCGGGTTTAGAACTCGTGAAGCTCGAAGAGAAGCCGGCGGACTGGAAACTTCCCGACGCCTCGTCGTTCTGGCTTGCGGACGGCACGTGGGACGAACCCTCTTTCTCGGATCATTTCGACACGAAAACCCTGAAACCCAAGAATGCCGCTGATCTGCCTTGGGCACAAGTCTATGGGTTGGGTGCTATCGGGCGGTTTACGGATGCGAGACGCTACCTTTCTAATCTCGAGAAGAGACTCTACAGTCTCGCAGGAGCAAAGGGGAAGAGTCTCAAGGAACGTCGTAAAGCTCTTCAGCGCGGCGCTTGGCTGAGGCTGGGTGTAGGCGATCAGATCGGCAGTCTCCGCATGGGCGAGCTGGCACGTATTACTTTCGAGGGACAACTCGAAGCCGAAGAACTTGCCTACCTCTATCCCCTTCCGTTCAAGAAGCTTATCGAAGATTCGGCCAATGAACGGCATGTCGATCCTTGGCACGCGATTTCGCTGATTCGCCAGGAGAGCGCCTTCAATCCTCAGGCGCGCTCGAGCGCCAACGCCCTCGGTCTCATGCAAATTATCCCGCCCGTCGCCGAAAAAGAAGCGCGCAAGTTGGGTATTAAGGATTTCCGCCCCGAGCAGCTCAACGACCCTTCAATGTCCGTGCGTATCGGAAGTTTCCACCTCGGCGAGCTTTATTCGCACTTCGAGTCTTCTCTGATCACCTCGACGGCCGCTTACAACGCCGGTCGTCCCCCGGTCTATGCGTGGATCACCCATTACAGCCATCCTATTCCCTACGTTTTCATCGATCGCATCTCGTTTGCCGAGACACGCAAGTACGTTCGCTCGATCTTGCGCAACTACATCAACTATTCCCGCATTTACGGCGGTGGAAAAATCGATATCGATGCGCTTCTGAAGATGCCGGCCTCTATGCCTGGTGATTCGGTCGATGAGGCACCCCCGCAAGATACGCTTTAGAAACTAGAAATGCGCTTGGAACTCTGCGGCCGGGGTTCTATACATAACTCGTGGCTCGCTCATCGGACGTGGATTCGCACCGGATTGTCATCGCCTCACGCAAAAGCGCGTTGGCGCGTCTGCAGAGCTATGCCGTCGGAGAAGCTCTGAAAGCTGCGTGGCCCTATCTCGAAATCGATTACCTTTTCAAAGAGTCGCTCGGCGACAAGAATCTCGATGCGCCGCTTTGGCAGATGCCGGAGAAGGGCGTATTCACGCGGGACCTTCAGGACGATTTGCAGGAAGGACGCTGCGACCTGGTCGTTCATTCCTGGAAAGACTTGCCCCTCGAAATGCCGGACGGCTCCGAGATCGCGGCGACTCTCCACCGCGAGGATTCGCGCGATATGCTGCTTGTGAAACGCAGTTTCCTCGAAACGAATGCTGCTGGATCGTCGATCGACATATTTACAGTGCTGAGTTCGTCGCCACGCCGGGCCTACAATCTCGAAAAAAATCTCATCGATCTTTTGCCCTTTGAGTGCAAGAAGGTTCACTTCGAGAGCATTCGTGGGAATGTTCCCACCCGCGTCGCAAAACTGCTCAAGGATCCGAAAGCTGCGGGACTCATCCTGGCGCGTGCGGCACTGGAGCGATTGCTCGCCCCCTGCCCCATCTTTGACGAAGAAGTCC
>JBDSDI010000036.1:0-8372 GCA_039920645.1 Bdellovibrionota bacterium
TCTCGAGAACGTCAGTCGGATTTCGCGGGAGCCAGCACGGTCCTCAGTTATCTCATCTCGCGCAAAGAAGCTCTTGGAACTCTCGCCAAAGATCAGCTGCTTTTTCGCCAAGGACAACTCCTTCGCAAGGAAGGAAAGCTTCAGGCTGCCCGCCAAAGTTTCGAGGCTGCCAAGGCCTTGGCTCCGAATTCGATGTGGGGTCGGCTTTCCGTCAGTGAGCTGCAATCACTTTGACGCCTCAAGTCCTCTTCTGATCGCTCTGCGCGATTTCCCGACAAAAATCCACCGACATTTGATGGCATGAAATCTGCTTTCACAAGGGTTGGGGACGAGGCGCCGTAAAAGCGATGCTTCGAGAAGGGGGAAAAATGACGGACTCAACGACGGCACTGCTTGAACGTGTTCTTGACCTCCGCATGAAGGCGCATGAAGTCTATACCTCGAATATCGCCAACGGAAACGTCCCTCACTACAAGGCGCGCAAGATCGAATTCGATCGCGCTCTTGCAGAAGCCGTTACGGGATCTGAAGACAAGGGAACTCTGCAAGCCCGCGAGAACGCTCTTGAGGCGGCCGTTCAGGACGTGAACGCTGTGATCTACGACGATCCGAACGCTCCCATGAAGGGCGACGGCAACACCGTCGATATGGAACGCCAGCAAACCGAACTCGCCAAAAACACCATCGCTTACGACACGGCGATTCAACTCATCAACAAGAAGTTCGCAATGGCCCGCTATGTTCTCCAAGAGGGAGGATCTAGATAATGGATATTTTTAAAACGATGGACGTCGTCGGTTCGGCACTTTCCGCCGAAAGAACGCGTCTCAATGCGATCGCAAGCAATGTCGCCAATGCCAACACTCTTCGTGGCGTGGACGGCGGTCCCTATAAGAGAAAAGACGTCGTTCTCCAGTCGGTGCAGCAGCAGGACGAGTTCGGCGAGATCCTCGACAAGCAAGACGATAACACCCACGTCGAAGTCAAGGTCGCAGAGACCGTTGAAGATCAAAGCGGCGGTCGTCCCGTCTACGATCCGAACCACCCTGACGCGAATGCCGAAGGATACGTGTTCTATCCGAACGTAAACCCCGTCGAAGAGATGGCCAATATGATCTCCGCGGACCGTTCCTTCCAAACCAACGTGAACGTCTTCCAGACCACGAAGCAAATGGCCCTTAAAGCGCTGGAGATCGGAAGATAATGTCTGAAATGGGAATCAAAGGCGGCGGCCTCACCTCGATGCTGGAGCGTCAGCTTCTTGGCCGCGAGATGACCGCTGCGAAAAACGCCGAAATGAAATCGGCACTCTCGGAAACCGCGGCTGCGGGCGCCTCCGGCCAAAGTTCCGGCTCGTTTCTCGATTCTTTAAAGAGCGCCATAGAAACGACGAACGATCTTCAGAAAAATGCTGACACCTCTGCCAAAAATTTTGCTGCAGGCAACGGGAGTCTGCATGAGACACTGATAGCTATGGAAAAGGCAGATATCTCTCTGAGGACGATCACATCGATCCGCGGAAAGCTTATCGAGGCCTACCAAGAAGTTATGAAAATGCCTGTCTGAGTTTAGAGTGAAGTGTTTGCGGGGGAATTAGGGATGTTGGAATCGTTACTTAAGGTCTTGAATGAGATGAGCGAGCAGTGGGGTAAGTTCAGCCTCGCAAAAAAAGTTGGCATCTCGGGCCTTTGCGTTCTTATCATCGGTTGTCTCGTCGCCATGGGCGTTTGGGTCGGAGAAAAGTCCTACGCTCCTCTCTACACCGATTTGCAACCCGATCAGTCCATGCAGTTCGTAAAAATTCTCCAAGAAGAAAACATTCCTTACATGGTCACCAAGGACGGTGCGGAAATTTCCATTCCTCCGGAATTCATCCAGCCCACGCTCATGAAACTCGCCATGAAGGGCGTTCCCGGCGGACAGAAGCCAGGAATGGAACTCTTCGACAAGGAAAGCTTCGGAACTTCGAGCTACGTACAGCGCATCAACTACGTTCGCGCGATTCAAGGCGAACTTACACGCACCATCAACACCATCCGCAGCATCAAGAAGAGCACCGTTCATATTTCGATGCCACCTAAGTCGAGCTTCTTCGAGAAAACCGAAGATCCCAAGGCCGGCGTGGTGGTCGAGCTTCAACTGGGCAAGACCCTCACTCAGCCCGAAATCCAAGGCATCCAGAACCTCATCGCGTTCTCAGTCGAAGGACTGCGTCCGGAACGCGTGACCGTCGTCAATAGCAACGGTGTAGCGCTGAGCCGCACCGGCGACGCCGAGTCTCTTCTTTCGCAGACGATGATCGAACGTCAAAAGAGTATTGAACACGACTTCGAAGAAAAAATTGAAGATATCGTAGGACGCATCGTAGGACGCGGCAACGTCGTCGCGCGCGTGAACGCGGATCTAGACTTCGATCCTCTTCAGGAAGAAGAAACGCTCTACGATCCCGAGCAAGTTGCCGTTCGTAATCAGAACAAGGTCGAAGACTCTGTCGTAGCAACGCATACCGAAGCGGGCGGCGTCGCCGGAGCGCAAAGCGCGCTTCCCGGTCCCGCGAGCGCAAGTCCCGACTCACGTCAGAACATTTCCAAGAATCACGACAGCTCGTCTTTCGAGATCTCCACGAAGGTTCGTAAGAAAGAGAAAGCTCTTGGCTCCATCAAGCGCCTCACCGTCGCGGTTCTCGTGAATGGAATGCAAGGCGCCGCCCCCGTCGAAGGCCAAGCCGTTCGTAAACCCGCGTTCACCGACGACACCAAACGCGTCGTCGAGAGTCTCGTTAAGGACACTATTGGCTATGTTCCCACCCGCGACAGCGTCACCATCGAAAACTCGCAGTTCGCCATGGAAGATTTCGAAGGCGCCGACAAAGCTCTCGAGCAACAAGAACGCCGTCATCTTATGTATTCCCTCATTCGTTACGGAAGCGTGGCGCTTTTCGTACTGCTCTTCTTTATGATGGTCGTTCGTCCCTTTATCCGCTGGGTCACCGGCATCTCAGTCAATAAGGTCGAGTCCGTCCTTCCCAGAACCATCGAAGAACTCGAGCAGATGCACGCGGGAGATAGCAACGCCCTGCCGGGACTGGCGAATCTTCCGATCCTCGAAGACACCATCGACGTCGAGAAGGCCGAAGGCGAACTGCTCAAACAAAAAGTTATCTCGCTCGTCGAAATGTCTCCCTCTAAAGCTGCGCAGATCCTTTCTGAGTGGATCGCGGCGTCCGAAGTCACGACTTCCGGAAAAAAGGCGAGGGGCTAAGGAATGGCGAAGGAAAAAGAAGCGCCAAAGGTTAACGACGCCGTCTCGTTCGCGCGGATGAATGGCGTTCAGCGTGGAGCGCTGATCCTCAACGCCATTGGCGAAGAAGCCGCCGCGAGCATCCTCAAGAACATGAAGGACAACGACATCCGTCGTCTTCTCCAGCAAATGGGCAAGTTCAAAAAAGCGCCGGTTCCCACGATCAAGAAAGCACTCGCCGAGTTCCTGAAGTTTCTTTCCGAAGAAAACGAAGTAATTTTCGAAAGCGAATCGGCTCGTCAGAAGTTCCTTGAGAGCCTGGGCGAAGATCGTGCGCGCGTGATCTTCGGCGCCGGCGGTATCCAGGGGCAACAAAAAACCCTCGACGCCCTGGAAATGGTCGATACGCGTACGCTCGCCAACTACCTCATGAACGAGCATCCCCAGACAATCGCGCTCATCATGGCCCACTTGCCGGTCGAAAAACGTTCCGATGTGATTCGCCGTCTTCCCGACCAGGTCCAAGGTGAAGTTGTTCTTCGTATCGCTAACCTCGACTACATCTCTCCCGAGCTCATCGAACAGGTCAACGACGTGTTGAAGCAAGGTCTTGCTGCGATGGGCACCATGGAAATGACCCAACTTGGGGGCGTCGAACCCGTCGCGGAAATGTTCAACCTTATGGACAAGGCGACCGAGCAATCGATCATGTCGCGCGTCGAGGAAAAAGATCCTCTCCTCGCGGAAGAAATCCGCAAGCTCATGTTCGTCTTCGACGATCTCGTCAAGGTCGACGACAAGGGTATGGGCATGATCCTCAAAGAAGTTTCCAACGATTCTCTTCTCAAGGCGCTCAAGACTGCTCCCGACGGAATTCGCGAAAAAATCTTCCGCAACATGTCCAAGCGAGGTGCCGAGCTCATCCGGGCGGATCTGGACACCATGGGGCCACTCCGCGTATCCGACGTCGAGGGTGCCCAACAGGCGATCGTCTCGATTGCTCGTCGCTTAGAAGAAGAAGGCAAGATCTTCATCGACCGAGGAGGATCAAGCGATGGCTTCGTCTAATATTCCCAAAAAACTCATTCCCGATGGTGCCATCGTGCGCCCTTTTGAAATGCGAGTGTTGGGTCAGGAACAACGCCCGACCTACCAGAGCATCAAGAAGGGCTTCAAGGAAGACAAAGCGAACACGCGCGATGCGCGCTTCCTACTCTCTGAAATGGTACATAGCCATCTGAGCGTCGAGGCCGAAGAAGAAAGACGCTTCACTGATCGCCTTGCGCAGGAGATGGGCAAGCGACAGAACGAGATCCAAGAAGCGGCCTACAAAGAGGGCTTCGAAAAAGGGATGGGTGAAGGTCGTCAACTCGCTTTCGAACAGGAGAAGGCGCGCTTGGCGACTCTGATCGAAGGTCTGGCGCACGTCGTTTCCGTGATCGGCGAAGCGAAATCCACTCTCGCCGCCGACTATGAGACTCGTCTCGTGTCGTTGGCGTATCGTATGGCTTCAGTCATTGTGGATCACCAGATCAAGCATCAGCCGGAAATCGTATCGTACAGCATTCGAGCGATTCTGGAGAAGATCGGCCAGGACGAGGATATTCACATCCGTCTTTCAACCGAAGACCACGGAATCGTCGACCAGCTTCAGGAAGAACTCAAGACTTTCTCCCACAAGGGACGTGTGAGTCTTGATCTCGATGCCAACATTCGTCGTGGCGATTGCATCGTCGAGGCCGCCTCCGGAGAAATTGCTTCTTTCATCAACGACAAGCTCGAAGCGGTTCGCGCAGAACTCGAAAAAATCTATCCCAATATCGATCTCCCTAGCAGAAAAACAGGCACGTAATGGCGGGTTTCGAAATCGATCTCGAGCGGAAACTCCGCGGACTCGACTACCTCAACCTCTTCCGCGAATCCGGAAGGGTGAAGCAGGTGCTCGGGCCTATCGTCGAAGGAACCCTTCCGGGCGCTTCGGTCGGATCGGTTTGCTCGATCATCCAGAAGAACCGTCCCGATATCGATGCCGAGATCGTAGGCTTCAGGGACAAGGTCGCGATCCTCATGCCGCTCGACGAAACTTCGGGTATCACGATGGGCGCGCGTATCGAACAGCGTGGTGAAACTCCGCGCATCAGCGTCGGGCCGCATCTCCTCGGCAAGCTTCTCGACGGTCGCGGAAACATCATCAACCACGGCATTGAAGTGAAGAACGTCTTTCCGCTCGACGCTCCTACGGAAATGCGTGCCCTGCGTTCGCCCGCGCTTGCTCCCGAAAATCGGACTCCAATTCGCCAACGACTCTCCACTGGAGTGCGCGCGCTGGATGCCTGCATTCCTTTCGGTAAGGGACAGCGTCTTGCGGTCATGGCCGCCTCGGGCGTCGGTAAGTCCGTGCTCATGGGTATGATCGCCCGCAAGTCCAAGGCTCACATCAACGTGATCGCCCTGATTGGCGAGCGCGGTCGCGAAGTCACAGAGTTCCTCGAGCACGATCTCGGCCCCGAAGGATTGAAGAACACGATCGTCATTGCCGTCACGAGTGACCAAAGTCCCGTTCTCAAGGTTCGCGGTGCCTACCTTGCCACCACGATCGCAGAATATTTTCGCGATCTCGGACTCGATTGTCTGCTCATGATGGATTCCGTCACGCGTTTCGCGATGGCCCTGCGTGAGATCGGTCTCGCATCGGGCGAGCCTCCCACGACCAAAGGCTATACTCCCTCCGTCTTCGGGCACATGCCCAAACTCCTCGAGCGTGCGGGATCGAAAAAAGGCGGCGGCTCCATCACGGGGCTCTACACGGTCCTCGTGGAAGGCAACGACATGGACGATCCAATCGCCGACAACGTGAGATCCATCGTCGATGGGCACATCGTGCTCTCGCGCGATCTCGCGCATCGCAACCACTATCCCGCGATCGACGTTCTCGCCAGCGTATCGCGTTTAACTCAGATCGTGGCCACCCCGCGTGAGATCGACCTTAACGGACGCATTCGCGAAGTCCTGGCCACTTACCGCGACGCCGAAGACCTCATCAACATCGGTGGCTATCGCAAAGGCAACAACGCAAAATGGGATTCGGCCATCGACCTTCAGCCGAAAGTTCAAACCTTTTTGAAACAAGCGCTAGGGGAACCTGAATCGACGGTAACGCCTCAAGCTCGTCTCGAGGAGATTTTCCGTGGCTAAAAAATTCAAGTTCGGACTCGAAGCGCTCAAGAAGTACCGTGACCAGAGACTGCTGCTTGCTAAACGCGATCTGGCGCAGGTCAACGCGCGCCACAACGAGATCATTTCCAAGATCGAATCGTGCGACCACGAAGCGCGTGAATCCCTCGGTGAAGCTCTCAACATTACCAAAAATGCAGCGAATTTTCTCATGGGAGCGAGTCTGGTCGAATCCGCGCTACAAATGAAAAAATCGCTGACTGGGGAACTCGCTACGGTTGCGAAAGAACTCGAGAGACATCGCGAATGGGTAACGCATCTGAGTCGCGAACTTAAGGCTGTCGAGAAACTCGAGCAGCGCCAACGTGAACGCCACGACAAAGAGATCCTGACCAAAGAGAAACAGGCCATGGATTCGTGGGTCGCCGAACGTTGGGGCCGATCGCCACTTGCAAGGAGCCACGAATGAAATCGCTATGGACATACTTCGTTACGGGAGCCTTCACGGTTCTGTTGCTCGTAATCGGAGTGAGAAGTGCACTCGGAGAAAACCCCCAGGTACCTCCGGCGGCCACCGCTCCCGTCGCGAAGGGCAGCGTCGACGATCTCGCATCGAATCTCAACGATAAGGAAAAGTCCCTTCAGGAAAAAGAACTCCGTTTAGCGGACTGGGAAAGTCGTCTCAAAATTCAGGAAGACCGCATCAAGTCCCGCGTCGAAGAACTCAGAATCTTGACGGATATGCAGAAGAAGAGCGCCGAAGAAATGGCGATTCGTCGTAAGGACATCGAAGAACGCATGATCAAAACCTACGAGACGATGAATCCGAAGAAAACCGCCGAAGTTTTGTCGGTGATGGAAGACGGGTTAGCAGTAGAGGTTTTAATGGCGATGAAACCCAAGAAAGTTGCAGCGATTCTGGATAAAATGGATTCTAGCAAGGCCATGATGCTGTCGACGAAAATTGCGGAGCGCAGGCCCGCAGCGACGACGACGGGAGCAGAAGCCAAGTAGGAAGTTAGAAAAATCAGAGAGGAAGATCCGAGCCTCACGAAGCGGATCCTGCGAAGAGCAGTCTTGAAGAAAGGAGAAATACAAATATGGATTTTGGAACACTCATGATGTCTCAGGGAATGCCAAGCGGCATCGTACCTGGGATGAATAATCAAATGGGAATCGTGCCCCAACAAGATGCGAACGGTCTCGAGTTCGTGAATCTACTCAACCTCGTCGAAGGAATGGAAACATCGGAACTGAGTTCCGCTTCAGACGGTGAACAGAACTTCGCGAATGCTGCCGTGGAACTGAAGGACGAAGTCGGAGAAAAAGTCTCGTCGGACAAGAACGCGGCCCTCGCGGGACTTGCGATGGCGGGAATCGATCTCAATGCAGGACTCATCGGAAAATCCGTTGGACAAGATGTTCCCGCGAAGGCGGAACTTCTTGAGACGGCCAAAGTGCCGACGAACGAAATCGTCGCACCTCAAAATATTTTTCTGAATGCCCCTGCGGCTAAGCCCCTGCAAGCCGACACTCGTCTCGACTCCGAAAGCGTAGCGGCGTGGACCGCGGCCTTCGCTGCGAACGAAGTGAAGGACGTTCAAGTCTCTCAAGCGGCACCCGAAGGATCTGATCTGAGCAAGCAGCACCTCGCGGCCTCTAACGAGAGCCAGATGTTGCGTGGCAGTGAAAGTCCTTTGGAACTCGTCAAACCCGAGTCGTTGAAGAAAGAAGCCGTTCTAGTGGCCGCCGCTCCCGTCGTCGCTACGTCGAAGTCGGAATCGGTTCAATCTCAATCTCAACCTCAGGTTCAAGCGAAGTCCGCGATCGGCCCCGTGGCCGCTCGGGAACCCGCCAAGGAAGGCTTCGTCTCGATGACGGCATCGGTCGAACGCGTCGCCGCGAACGATTCGAGCATTGCACCTTTTGCGCAACGAGAAGCGGTTAACGCCGAGAAG
>JBDSDI010000037.1:0-5987 GCA_039920645.1 Bdellovibrionota bacterium
CCTGCACCGGCGGACTGATCTCCAAAAAGTTTACATCGGTTTCCGGAGCGTCTGCGAATTTCTATGCCGGCTGGACGACCTATCACAACGCCGCCAAGCTCGACCTCGGTGTTGACGTTTCGCTCATCGAAAAACACGGTTCCGTTTCGGAATCCGTCGCACGCGCACTCGCAGAAGCCGCCCTCGCCTCGATCGAAAAAGGCGTCGGTCCCGGTACGAAGGCCGCAGCCATTTCCACCACCGGCGTCGCAGGACCCAGCGGCGGAACTCCGGAGAAACCCGTCGGGCTTTGTTTCGTGGGCCTGGCGATGACCGGAAAGAAAACCGAAGTTTTCGAGATTAGAGTCTCGTCCGCGCTCACACGCGATCAGTGTCAACTCTACTTTGCGCAGAAAGCCTTTGCGGAGCTGCTCGCGCGACTCTAAATCTATTTGAGGCGGATGCCGTCGCGAGTCGCGCGGATTTTGCGCACGATCGTTTCTTCTTTGAACTGCGGAGGAGCGCCGCGAGTCTGCGGAAGTGGCGTGCGTCGGATTTCGGTGCGCGTCGCGGGGAAAGCGTAAGTGTCGACCGAGACGTCGCTCGACTGCATCCACCGCGCGATATCCGAGGGGCATTGCTGAGACGTTGAATTTTCAAAGCACGTTTGAGCCCCGGCTATGAAGTCCCAGATGTTTTGAACGTCATAGAAACGTAACGAGCGATTCGCAACGCCCTCGAAAGTCCAGTGACGACCCAGATGTCCTGCGAGCACGCCGAGCACCGAGACCTTATTTCCAGCGATGCGCCCGTATTTGCCGCCGATGAGTTTCTCGGAGACCGCGATCGTGCGCGAGAATCTCGCCTCGAAAATCGGATCGAAATGTCCCGACAGTTTCAGGAACGCGAGAGCGAACGAGGAACACCCGCCGCCGAGAGGAGTCTTGTCCTCGCCTGAGACGCGCTTGAGGTAAGCGGAATAAGGATCGATCGTAAAACCGAACGAGAGCAACTGGTCGAGCGGCTTCTTGCGTTGTTCAGCCAGTGGTGTCACGGCCTTGTTCCATCCGAGGTGCTTGAAAGTCGCGTAGAAATTCACCATACGGTCGCAGGCCTCGGTATCGACAGACACGCGCAAGAACTTCGGAGCGACGCGGTAACGACGTTTGAAAAGAAAGCCCGAATCGTCTGTGAGACGTCCGTAGTAGTTCGCGACCTGATTGCGCGACTTCTCGTTCGGATCGATCGCACCATCGGTGTAGGACTTAAAGAGCACGCCGATTCCGATTTCGTCGGTCAATAAATCATTCTTCGTTTCGAGCGCGTCGTTCTGTCCGGTCATGCCGGTCCAAACGTCGTGATCGAGACCCGTCGAATCGCGACATGCGAAGTGGACGACGACATGACCCACCGCTGCCGTAACAGTGCCGGGATTTCCGTGAGAGATCTGATTATGAACTTGCGACCAGCCCGAAGTGATCAGCGCCGAAGAGGGCGTGTCCCAGCGGATTTTTCGAATCGAAGGATTGGCGAAAAGCACAAGCTCGCCGGCTCGCGACGAGAAGCCCGACGTTGCGAGCAGAAGAAGGCCAAGGCGCGGGAAGATTTTCATCTTCATAAGTTCATTTCAGCGGCGACGCAGGGAAGATGTCCTCGACGAACGCGCGATGCGTGGTGAAATCGAAGCCCGTGCCTTTGAGTTCAAACCCAACTTCCGCAGGAACTCCCGCTTCGCCCGCGATACGCGTCATCGAAATCGTATCGAACATGTTCTCGCGAGCGCGGCCTTCGTAATTGATCCACGAATTGACGACGTGAAGGCTCATTTTCTCGTTACCCCATGCGTTCATCCAGTCGTAACCGTAGACGTTGAAGAAATGCCCGCCTTCGCGGTTCCACGTATTCGTCGCGGGATCGAGGCGGTACCAGCCGATGCCCATCAAGACGAGAAACCCGTGTCCAACGCTCGCGCGGATATCGTCGACCTTGACGACGTGACGGGTGGATTCGATCGGGAGACCCGCAGGCGCATCGGGAGCGTGAGGCCCCATCATATAGGCCCACGAATTGTATCCCGATTCTTCGATGTACTCGCGCATGCACATCATCGCATCGCTGTAGTGAGTCCCGCCGTCGCGATCGGTTTTGCAACGATCGTAAAAGTAGCGGATCTTGTCGCCGTAAGTATCGGCCGTCCCGTCACGATCGACATCGCCCACGGACTTCAGGTTGGCGAAGGGAACGGCATAGCGCAAATAGGTCATACCGTGGGTGATTGCGATCGGAGCGCAGAGCTGACTGCCCTTCTCGCTGATGATGTCGTTGAGGCGCTGAGCTTCAACGTAAAGATTCAAGCCGGGCTGAAAGTTGATCGTCTCGTCGAAAGTCGCAGCCGCCTGCGTATCCAAGATATCCAAGCCCTGACGGAAGGATTTCAAGAAGAGCTGGGCTTGGTCGAGACCGACTCGAGGCGCGTTCGCGGCGGAAGCGTGAAGGGAAAGGATAGCGGCAAGGATAAGAAGCTGTTTTTTCATGAGTGGATAAGGGCTCGCATAATCAAATTATTGCCTCGCATCAAGAACTCTCTCCCGAACTCAAGTTCCGAAGGATTTCCAGCCGATAAAGCCACATGACTCAAGTTCCCGGATGGCGAGACGTTTTCGGTCCTCTCAGAGCTCTTTTGGAGGATCCAAGCGTTTCCGAAATTATGGTGAACGGCCCTTCGCGCGTCTACATCGAACAAAAGGGGTTGCTGAAGAAAACTCCGGTCGTTTTCCAGGACGCGCGCCAACTCCTCACGCTCATCGAAGAGATCGCCCGCGGCGTCGGACGCAGCATCAATTCCGACAATCCTTACCTCGATGCGCGTCTGCCTGATGGTTCACGCGTGAACTGCGTTATCCCACCGATCTCCCTCGATGGACCCTCGCTTACGATCCGCCGTTTTCCCGGAAAAGTTCCGACGCTTCAGGACCTCGTCAACGGAAAATCCCTCGATGAACGAATGGCGTTCTTCCTTCACTGCTGCGTGGCCGCCAAGATCAACGTCGTCGTCGCAGGCGGTACGGGCAGCGGCAAAACCACGCTTCTGAACGCGCTCTCGTTCTCCATTCCCCCTCACGAACGCGTCGTCACGATCGAAGACGCCGCCGAGCTTCGCCTGAAGAGCGAAAATATCGTGCGTCTCGAATCGCGTCCGAGCACCAGCGAACGCAAAGGCATTGGCACCCAAGAACTCGTGATCAATGCGCTTCGCATGCGTCCCGATCGCATCATCGTGGGCGAATGCCGCGGACCCGAAACCCTCGACATGCTCACCGCCATGAACACCGGTCACGACGGAAGCATGACCACCACGCACGCCAATTCGCCCCGCGATACGCTTCGCCGTCTCGAGACCATGATTATGATGTCAGGACGGGATATTCCCATTCGAGTGGTGCGCTCCAACGTCGCCAGCGCGCTTCAGCTCATCGTACAAGTCTCGCGCTCGGCCGACGGACAACGGCGCGTCACCGACATCGTCGAGATCAGCGGCATGGAAGGCGACGTCATCCTAACGCAAGAAATTTTCCGATACACCCCAGGCGTCGGATACGCGAGCATGGGCTTTGTCCCCCGCTTCGTCTCGAAATTCGCGGACCGGGGCATCGACTTTCCGAAAGATTTTTTCACCGACAACTACGAGATCCGCATGGGCTCGGGATCTTCGAAATAAAGCTTCCTGCTCGTTGCCTCAGGCCCCCCTGAGCTTTACAACTGTCGGATGCTCCAGAACTCCTTCACTCAAAAACTTCTCGTCGTGGCCGCTCTCATTTCCTTCGCTTCGGGCTGCACGCGGTCCGCCTCTCCGGACGGCAGCGGACGCAAAGTCGTGCGCATTCCGATGGGCGATGATCCCAAGGGCGCCGACCCTGCTCAAGCCAACGACCAGGTCTCGGCCGAACTCATCGGTTACGTCTTCGAAGGACTTCTCCAGTTCTCTTATCTCGGGCCGGCCGGCGAAGTCGAAGCCTCGCTCGCCGAGAGCCTCCCGATCTTGAAGGACAAGGATACGACCCTCGTCTTCCGCATCCGCAAGAACATCGTCTTCCAGGACGATCCCGCATTTCCCGACGGCAAAGGCCGCGGCGTCGTCGCCGACGATTTCGTCTACTCATTCAAGCGCATCGCAGATCCCAAGCTCGCGTCGTCGAACTGGTGGATGTTCGACGGCATGATTCTCGGTCTCAACGAGTGGCGCGAAGCCCTGAAGACCGCGAAGCCCGAAGATTTTCAAAAGCTCTGGGACAGCGACGTCGCCGGCCTGAAAGCGACCGATCCTTACACACTTCAAATCAAACTCACGCGCTCTTATCCGCAACTCTTCCAGATCCTCTCGATGGCCCACGCCTCCGTCGTCTCACGCGAAGTCGTCGCTAAGTATGGTCCCGAAATCGTCAGTCACCCCGTCGGCACCGGTGCGTACCGCCTCAAGGAATGGCGACGCGGTTCGAAGATCATTCTCGAGAAAAACCCCACTTACCGCGAAGTGCTTTATCCTTCGATCGGCACCAACGAAGAACGTCAGAAAGGTTTGCTCGAAGCCTCCGGCAAGAAGCTCCCCTTCATCGACGAAATCGATTTCGATATCTTCAAAGAAGAGCAGCCCCGTTGGTTGAGCTTCCTCGCCGGTAACCTCGATCTCACCGGCATTCCCAAGGACAACTTCGTCGACACGATCGACGCCTCGGGCGACATCAAGAAAGAGTTCATTCAAAAAGGATTCCGCCTCGAGAAAACGCTCTCGCTCACCAGCTGGTGGATCGAGTTCAATCTCAAAGACGCCGTGCTCGGCAAAAACAAGAAACTTCGCCAGGCGCTTGCCCACGCCTTTGATCGCGAACGCGCGCTCGAGTTGCTCTACAACAATCGCGGACGTCTCGCCGGAGGCCCCATCACTCCCACCCTCGAAGGCGGCGAAGGCATTCCCCAGGACGCGTACAAATACGACGTCGAAGTCGCTAAGAAGCTCATGAGTGAGGCCGGCTTTCCGGACGGCAAAGGCCTCCCGGAATTCACCTTCGATCTTCGCGGCGCAGGCTCCACGAACCGTCAGCTCGCCGAACTCGTCCAAGAAAATTTCGCTAAAGTCGGCGTGAAACTCAAAGTCGTCGGCAACTCTTTCTCCGAAGCGCTCTCCAAACAAAAAGAAGCGCGCTTCCAGGTCATGCTCGGCGGTTGGGCGGGCGACTACCCCGACCCCGAAAACTTCCTGCAAAATTTCTACGGTCCGAATGCCGCTCCCGGACCGAACTCGTCCAATCTCACAAACTCCGAGTACGACAAGCTCTACGAAAAGATGCGAACCATGCGCCCGAACCCGGAACGCGTAAAGGCTATCGTGCGCATGAACCAGATTCTCGCCGAAGAAGTCCCGGTAATTTTCTTTTATCATTCAATGAGTTACACCGTTTACCGTTCGTGGCTTCAAAACTTTAAACCGCATGAGTTCCTCTACGGAACCGCCAAGTACTGGGACATCGACCTCGAAACGAAAAAGAAGGTCTTGAACTAAGTCCCGATATCTTCTAGTTAATTTCATTCACGGAAAGGACCCGACTGAACATGCCAACAGAGTTAAAAAAAACCACCATCCGTAGAGGCCACAAGCGTAAGAAAATGGGCAAACACGGCAAGGCTCTCCGCGAGAACCACGGCACGACTGCTTCCTTTCCCTTGGAAGGTCCTATCCCCTCGCTTCGTTTCGGTCGCCCCATCGACCCTTCAGAGATCCTCGTTCCCGCTGAACTTCTGAAGTAACTAAGCTTTACTGTGAACTCGGAAGCTCCTTCTCGCACGACCGCTCTTTTCAATTCGTTGAAAGAGTTCTGCGGAAAGGAGCTTTTGTTCGTTGATGAACCGCGCGGACAAAAGCCCTCGGAATATCTCACTCAGCTCCGCGAGTGGCTCACCGAAAACCGCGCCGGTCGTCGATCGGGCTACATGAACGAAGAAGGCTTCCTGAA
>JBDSDI010000038.1:0-3716 GCA_039920645.1 Bdellovibrionota bacterium
CCCGCGGATGAGGTCTTTGATGTCGTACTCGGAAGCGAAGTCGCGAAGAAACTCGGCTATGAGGTCGGCACCGAAATCGTTATCACGCACGGCGTTTCGCAGATGAGTTTTCAGAAACACGCCGATAAACCCTTCCGGGCCGTAGGTATTCTCAAGGCCACGGGAACTCCGGTGGACCGCGCCCTCTACATCACCCTCGAGGGAATGGAAGCTATTCACATGGATTGGAAAGACGGCGCGCCTCCACGTCCGGGCGAGGGCACGCCCGTGAATCAGATCAAGAAAGAGAACATCAAAATCGGACAGATCACGTCGTTCCTCTTGCGCACGAAAAACCGTATCGCGATTCTGCGCCTGCAACGCGAGATCAACGACTTCCAAGCCGAACCTCTGATGTCGACAATTCCCGGCGTCGCTCTTTCTAAACTCTGGGACACCTTGAGTTACGCCGAGATCGCGCTCCGTGCGATTTCGGCCTGCGTCGCGTTGGTAAGTATTCTCGGTCTCTTGCTCGTGCTCTACACCAGCCTGAATGAACGTCGCAGGGAAATGTCGATCTTCCGTGCATTGGGTCTGAGACCCTTTAAGCTTCTTTTTTTGCTGCTCTCGGAATCGCTGACGATTGTGATCGTGGGCACATGTGCGGGAGCTTTGGCACTCTACGCGTCTCTGTGGCTCGGCGGTCCGTGGCTTGTCGATACCTTCGGCTTGGTGATTCCCGTCAAGGCGCCTTCGCTGGAGGAATGGGGATACCTCGGTCTTCTCGTCGTGGCATCGTTCTTCGTAGGTTTGATTCCCGCATGGACGGCTTACAGAAGAAGCCTCGCGGATGGACTGGGAGCAAGGATCTGAGTTTCGATCGCGCTCCGTTTGGGAACGCGATCGAAACCGCAATGTTTAACGGCGCAGTTGCTGAATGATCTTCTCAACGCGCTTTGTAGCACGCTTAGCGAGAGGAGCAAGTTTTTCCGAATAGGGTGCGAGCTTCTCGGAATATTCCGAGTACGTTTCTTCGACTTTTTTCTCGACGACTTTTTCGACTTCGCGGATATTGTTGAGACCCATGACGATGACTTCTTTGGCGCGAGGATTCGGAATTTCGAGGTAATCGAAATTGCCTTCGCTCACCCATTCCTGAGCGAAGCGGTCGGCCCAGCTCAAAGATTTTGGGAAACGTTCTTCTAGATATTCACGGCCGAGAAACTGTAGCTTGAAAGATTTCTTGCGGGTCGGTGCGGGGGCGGCAGCAGCGAGCGTCTCGCCTGCCGTCTCGGTGAGCGGTGCATCGGCCATAGCTTCGGCAACGACACCTTCAACTTCTCCGTCCAAGGTCTTCTCGATCAAATCCAATTTACCTTTTCTCTTTGCCATTATTTTCCTTCCTCTGAATTGAAATCTCAAATATGAGCCTACGCCCGCTCGGGGTCGGGAGCCCAGTTAAGAATGCTTAAAAAGCGTGAAGTTTTCTCAATCCATACAAAAGTATGGTAGGCTTGTCTAATGATCTGCCACGTCGATATGGACTGCTTTTATGCGTCGATCGAGATGCGGGAGCGGCCGGAGCTGAGCCACAAGCCTTTGGCAGTGGGGGGCGAGGGCCGCCGGGGCGTTATTTGTACGTGTAATTACATTGCTCGAGCTCGCGGTGTTAGATCCGCCATGCCGGGTTTTATGGCGCGGGGCCTCTGCCCGGAGCTGGTTTTTCTCCCGGTCCGCATGTCGGCCTACCAGGAGGAATCCCGTAAAGTTTTCGACGAGATTGCGGGTCTCGTGGAGCGCCTCGAAAGGACTTCGATCGACGAGGCCTATTTTGAAGCCCCCGATGATCCCCGCCAGGCCTGGGATATCTGTGCCCGTATTCGCGCGGTCGTTAAGGAGCGCTTCGGTCTCAACTGCTCGATCGGTATCGCTCCGAACAAGATGCTCGCCAAGATTATGAGCGGCTACCGCAAACCCGATGCGCAGCTTATGCTGCGAAGCTCGCAGGTCGACGATTTTGTAACGACGCTCGAATTGCGTAAGATCCCCGGAGTAGGGCCGAAAGCCCAGGAGCGCTTTCTCGCCGAGGGACTGCGTACCTGTGGCGATCTTCAGAAGTTCAGCGCCGAGGAACTCGCCTCGCGTTATGGTCAGTGGGGACTTCAACTTTACGAGCGTTGTCGCGGTCTCGATCCGCGCGAACTCAGCCAGGGGCGTGAAAGGAAATCTTTCAGTTCGGAGCGCACCCTGATGCAGAACATCGCTTCGGAGGATTCGCTCCTCAACCACCTGCGAGCGCTCTATGCCGATTTCGTACGGCGTTTTCGTCCACGTGCCGCGTCCTTTTCCAAAGTCGAGAAAGTTTTCGTGCGCTTCACATTCGCGGATTTTCGAAAGACGTCCCGAGAAGGCCTCTCAACGGATTTCGATTACGAAACTTTCGAGAGACTCGCCTTGGAAGCGTATCGTAGAGATCCCGGAGAAATCCGGCTCGTCGGTCTTGGAGTACGCTTCGACGTCCCTCACGAACGGCGCAGCGATCCTCGGCAACTCAGTCTCTGGGGAAAAGCGAGTTAGTATTTCGGAATGCGTGGCAGGTCCTGACAGAAAACCGCAAAGCCTTCGTCCTGAAAGCCCGAGACGCGTTGGTCGAGAAAGTTTGCGGTTCTCAAGACGCTGATATTGAGACCGATAAAATCCTCACTCCAGGCTCGAGCTTCATCTTCGAGGCCAAGTTTTGCCGCTTCGCGGAGATGTCGAGGCGTGAGGTCTGCGGCACGTGCAATCGATTCGAGAAAATGGCGGACTAAGCAATTATGATGAGTGGCTGAGTTGAGGGCGGCAATGCCTTCGTCAGCCGTCTGAGTGAGTGCCAAATAGTTTTTTTCTTCCAAAAGCAGGGAAAGGTTTTTCGTAAGCGCGGAGAGATTCATTTCCGTGAATTTTTCTGGCGACGACGGAACGATTCGCGCTTGAAAAGGGGGCACGCCGTCCATGCTCACGAATTCCTGGCACCCGAGACCCTCGAGACCTTTCTTGTTGAGCGCGAGCGCGCGTCGATCGAAGGCCTTCGCCTTCGGGAGGTTGAGTCGTTGTAAGAGCATCAAGACGTTAATAGCCAGCGTGGTACGGCCTTGGGAAAGTGCGGAATACTGCTCTTTGCGAACTTCGTAGAGCTTCATGGCATCTTGGACGTGGGTTTCGAAGCATCCAGGATTTTTCGAGAACGCGAAGGGATTCGAACAGGCCTGCAGAGCCAGGAGCAGTACGGGAAACATTAGCTTTATCCCCGTCGTTTTCATGAGCCGAGCTTATCCAGATAGGTGCGAGCCACGACGCGGATCTTGCGCGAATCGCCTCGCAGCAGCGAGCGGTCCGGGCGTTGATCCCCCGAAGCCTGCGCTTCATCGCAAGTATGGATCGCGACGACGAGGCCCAGAGCACAGGCGGCGATCCAAAGTTTTCTTTGAGCGGATTTCATCTGGGCTGAGCCTAATGTGCGAGCGGGGGTGGGACAAGTTTTTGGGTGACAGACTTGCGCTCTTTTGTGTCAGCGAATGGTTTTTTGAGAATGTCCGCAGGCGATCGTGCGATCGTGGATTTCACGGATGAGACTCGCGGGAGCGCCGAAACGTGCGGTGCTGTAGAGGCGCTGGAACTCGTCAGAGAATTTTTTGGCCACGCCCGCGTCTTCGATTACGAGTAAACTTTCATCGTTAGAGTCGTTGGCTGCGCCT
>JBDSDI010000039.1:0-11816 GCA_039920645.1 Bdellovibrionota bacterium
GATTCTTCTGGGCTACGCCCTGCAGATCAAGAACCTACAAAAAGTCATTCACCACGCCACCGCGCTCATCGACGACGGCAGCGGCACCTTGGACACGGCGCTGATTGCACGCATCGCCGCTGAAGAAATGCATGGCTTCGATCCCTCGGCACCGGGACTACTGGAAAAGCTCGTCGTCGCCGGACAAAAGCTTCCGCGCGAACTCGTAAGCTTCAACCGTGGCTACTTCATGATCAATCAGCTGCTTCGCCAAACCGGATCGCCCCGCGGACTTTTTGAGATCAGCGGCGACCTTGGACGCGCGCTCATCGGCCAAGACATCATGGCCCGCGTGGTTGGATGGGGACGCATTCCTAAGAACGAGCTGGCTCCCACTCCGCTCAGTGGCGCCCAGCTCTGGGGCGTCACCATTCACGAAACAAAAAACTCGTGCAGCAGCGCTTTAAGAAGCCTCATGTTCCGCTAGAGAACGCCGCGACGCTCCTGATCGCGTTCGATTGCCTCGAAGAGCGCCGAGAAGTTTCCTTCTCCAAAACCTTTGTGCCCGTGACGATCGATGAGTTCGAAGAAAAGAGGGCCGATCTGGTTCTCCGTAAAAATCTGCAATAGATAACCCGTCTCGTCGCCGTCGATGAGAACTTTAAGTTTCTGAAGATCGTCGATGTTCTCTTTGACGTTAGGAACGCGCGTCTTGACGGCTTCGTAGTAAGTATCGGGCGGCGCTTCGAGGAACTTCACGCCGTTCTTCATGAGACGCTTCACGCTGTCTTGGATATCTGAGGTCGTGAGCGCGATGTGCTGAACGCCCGCACCCTTGTGCATGTCGATGAATTCCTGAACCTGACTTTTCTTCTCCGTGGCCTGGTTGATCGGAATCTTTACGGAGCCACTGGGCGTCTGCATGACCTTCGAAGTGAGGCCGGTCTTCGAGGCCTTGATGTCGAAGTAACGGGTTTCGATGAAACCGTAGGTACGCTTGTAGAATTCCGCCCAGTGATCGAGCGTGCCCATTTCGACGTTGTTGGTGAGATGGTCGATGGACTTGAAACCCACATCATTGGGATTTTCATGCGAAGCGGCTTCGGTCGGACGGAATCCGGGAAGGAAGGGTTTCGTAAAAATTTTCTGGGTAGCCGAAGCGTCGACGTGACGCTCGAGGAAGGTCGCGCGCACGGAACCGAAAGAACTGATCGCGGACGTCACGGTGTTGATCGTGGCTCCGAGGAACTCGTCCTTCGCCGCCACGGGAGCGTCGATGCCGCTCGCACCGCGCTTGATCGTTTCATTGTAAGTGTATTTCGAATCGTTGACCGCGAAGACCATCCGGCAAACGCCGTCGCCGTGCTTCTTCACGTAGTCGGCCGCGAAAGAGCCCGGAGCCCCTTCGCTCAGCAGCATCTTGATGTGGCCCTGCTCCAAAAGATGCGAGCGTCCGGAAGCGTCCTGGCGCGTCTGCGTGCAGTAGAATCCGAAAATCTCGAAGAGCTTTTGGAGAGGCTCGATTTTAGCCACGGCCACTTCGAGGTGGTCGATCTTATTAACGAGACATTGCTTGTCGGCGGTCGTTGCGTTCTCTTCCATACCCTCAAATAAGCATTAAAAGAAAGCTGTCACAAGCAGACTCACGGAGGCCTGCCGGTATTGGTAAGTATCCCTGAGGGTAGAGAAATTGTAGATACCCTGCACCTGAAGCCGCGTGTCGAGCGAAGAACCCCAGGTTTTCCCCAGCGAAGCGACGTAGCTCAGAGCATAGTCATGCCGGTTCTCGAGGCTGTCGAAATAGGGTTTGTAGTTAAACGCACCGTTCTGCGAGATGTACCACGGGGACGACGTTTCTCCGAAATAATAGTCCCAGCTCGCCCCCGCTTTTACGTCCCAAAGAGAGTTTTCCGATCCTTTCGAGTTGCGTTGCTCGGCGGAAAATTCGGGACCGTAGACGTGGGGAAAATTGCGCCGTTGAAGATACTTCACCGAAAGTAGGTGACCGTTGGCCGAAAGATTGGTGGAGCTCGACGCCGGAGCCTGAGTCGGGCGGATCGCCGTGAAGCGATAAGTCCATTCGAGTTCCGAATCGGGTTGCTCGGGATTGTTGCCCCGAAGAAACTTCATCGAATATGAGGCCGTCTGCGTGCGCAAACTTTCCTTCGAAGAACCGAGCGGCTTCAAAGCGATCGAAGTCCATGAATAGGAAAAATTATGCGCCTGATCCGGCGAGGTCTTGAAGCCGAGCTGGGTGCCGACGTCTTGGACGTGCGAGTCGTAGGAACTCGCGATCGCCTTGTCGAAGTGCTTGTTCATCAGGAAGGTGTAGTTAATCTTGTGCGTGATACTGCGAGACCACGGAGGTGCGAAATTCAGGAAAGCGATATCCGTCGTGAGCAGCGCTGATTGCCGGGAGAGACCGTAAGAGGCCGGAGTCAACTCGGCCGGAAGCGCGATGACGTTGTTGTCGTAAGTCGCTCCTGCGCTGAGGCCGCCCGAAATCCATTTCGTTTCGAGCGACGCCTGAGCCTTAAGAACACGTACGTTTTCGAGACGGGTCTTGGCGATCGAGGCGAGCGTCGCATCTGCGGCGAAGTCGATCGTATCGAGATAGGCCGCTTCGGCATCGTCGTAGCGTTCGTCGTTCTCGGCAATCACGCCCAGATAGAAAGCGCTGGCCTCGGAGTAATTCTGATGCTGCTTCTCGACGAGTTTCTTGAAGAGGACCTCCGCCTGGTCGTAATGCTCGTGAGCCATCGCACACAGCGCCCGGTAGTAGGAAACGTCATCCTGATTCGCGGGATCACGATCGGCCTCGACGAGATGATCGTCCAAAGGCGGAGTGCAGCCCTCGATGTGGTACATCGACACCGCGACGCCCAGATGCGCTTGCGCATTTTGTTTTTCGTCGAGGTGTTCCTTGCGTTTGAAAATGCGTTGAAAGGCTTCGAGACCCAAGTCGTAGCGCTGGATCGAAAGCGAACGCCATCCGAGGTCAAAGAGTTTCGCGAGATTGCTCTTCTCGCGGATTTCGATGCGACGCGCAGCTTGCTCGGGACTTACAAAAATCGTACGAACGGCGTTGGAAACTTCGAGAAAGAAACTGCCGTTCGAGGCGCGCAAAACACGATAGCCGAGCACGCGCCACGAACGCTGGGGAAAACTTTGATTGAGGAGTTGGCGCGACTCAATAACGTTCGCTTTCACGCGTAGTGCCGGTGGCAAATCAACGGCGACGGCGCTCGAGGGTACGGCGGAATCCCCACCGAGAACACTGAACTCGGGCAACCATTCGACTTCAGACGAAGCGACGATACGACTGAGCACGCTCGCCGCAAGGTACGGCTGGGACGGATCAAGATCTATCACGATAGAATTTCCTGAACTGAGGTTACGAACGCGAAGTTTGTCACCGAGACGGAAGACGTCGGGCGCGAGACGGACAGAATTGAATTGAGAGAGTTTCAGAGGAGGCGAAGCGTAGGTCGAAGCAGCTTGCGAGCGCTCGGAGGCCGCGAGAAGAAGCAGGAGAAAGAGCCCGGAGCGTTTCATGTGGCTTCAGTGTAAACCAAAAAGAAAAAGCCCGCGACTCCGAGGAGTCGCGGGCTTGGTGGATACTGAGCTCAGCTCAATTAGAACTTGTAAACGCCAGCAACTGCGACGCCTTGCATGGCTTTTGCGCCAGTAGCATTGTCGCCGCTTGCTTTAGCGAACGTGTAATCAGCCTTCAGGTTGAGGGCTTCAGACAGTGCGAAGCTAGGACCGACGCGAAGTTCCATGGTGCTGACTTTGGTATCAACGCCAGACGACTTGCCATTTTCCCACTCAAAACCGACGTTAAGCTTGGTTGCTTCAGCGATTTGGGAGGAACCATGGATACCGAATCCGAGACCGGACTCAGCGTCTTTAACAGCAGCCTTCAAGAGAAGAAGTTCTGCGCCAACGTCGATCGAACCGACGGTGGAGTCAGCGCCGATGTCGATTTGGTAGCCGTTCTCGTCGCCTTGGGATTGGAAGTTACCGCCAACGTAAGCGTTGAGTCCGTCCATCTTGCTCGAGACTTTGAAGCCGAGAGTCGGGTAATCGAATTCTCTGCCGCCAGCGCCTTTAGTGTTGATGCCGTTCGCAACAACGAGTTGCAGCTTGAGGGCGTCGCTCAGGTCGTAACCCAAGAGAAGACCGGTGTGGTTGGTAGGGGTGAAGTTGTAGAGAAGACCGGTGTGAACGAAAGCGTTGTTAACGGAATCGTTGGATTCGTGGCCGAGAAGACCGTCGAATTTACCGAGACTCCACGAGAAGCCGTTGTCGTGCTTTTGGCTAACGTAGCCTTGCTCAACAACTGCGGTGCCAGTAGGGCCGCGAACACCCACGTCCAGCAAGAAGCTCGTTGCGCCAGTGTTACCAGAGAACCACACGCCGCCTTCGTTGTACGAGAAAGCGCTGACGTTGCCAGCGGCATTGTTCGTCCAGTCGTAACCAGCGTCAACGTAACCGCTAACGTTCACGTCAGCGTGGGCGACACCAGTAAGGGCAAGGGCACTCAGAATTCCAAGGGTTTTTTTCATTTGCTGCATCCTCCTTGAGGTCTTCGAGGGTTTATTGCTAGTTCCGCCACACCCTGGAGCCTCTTGTTGCATAAATACTTGAGTTCATTATGCCTCTCCCTAAGCCGACCGCAAGGCAGGTCTCAAGTTTTTGATGATTCATTGTGTCATTGATTTTTTAGGCCTCCTAAAACCCCGGCGGAGGTGCCTGAAATCCCTAGAAAGACTTGACGTCGGATGCGGTTTTCCACTATCTACAACCGGCCATGGGAAGAAAAACAGACCGTATCACTGTGACTTTGGAATGCTCGGAAGCCCGTAAAGAAGGCAAAACCGTTAGCCGTTACACGACCCAAAAGAACAAGAAGAACAGCACTGAGAAGCTCGCGCTTCGCAAGTACAACCCCTTCTTGAGCCGTGTGACTCTGCATAAAGAAGTTAAGGCTTAATTCGAGCTCAGACTCTCTTATAGTAGAGAGCGCTCTCTTCAAGCCCTGGCTCCTGTCGCTCTTCAGAGCTTTGGAGTTGGGGTTTTTTATTGTCTCAAACTATTGTTTAATTCCTTCATGCCCAATCAGAGCTATCCCGAGTTTTCGTGGCGAAGCAGGTCCCGTGATCTTCAACGTCTCCGGGACAAGTCGCCCGTTTTTGACGTCCTTATCGTGGGCGGAGGCATCACCGGCGCCGCCGTTGCTCGCGAGGCCCAGACCCGAGGCTTGAGTTGCCTCCTCGTCGAGAAGGGCGACTTTGCGGGAGGAACCAGCTCCCGTTCTTCAAAGCTCGTACACGGAGGCGTCCGTTACCTCGAACAATTTGAGTTCGGACTCGTAAAGGAGAGCACTCGAGAGCGTGCTCTCCTGTGGAAGAACGCCCCCCAACTCGTGACTCCGATGCCGTTCCTCTTCCCCGCTTTCGCGGAGTCTCGCGTTCCACTCTGGAAACTTGCGGCCGGACTCTGGCTCTACGACACCCTTGCGCTCTTCCGCCTGCCGAGTCTGCATAAAAGCTTTTTGAAAGCGAGAACCCTCGTCGAAGAACCCGGCCTTCGTTCCGAAGGACTTCGGGGGGCTATTCGTTATTGGGACGGAGCGACCGACGACGCGCTCCTTACGCTCGCAAATATTATCGATGCACGTGCCGAGGGATGCGTCGCACTCTCACGCGTGAGAGCGGAAGAATTCCATCTGCGAACGACGGGCGGAGAGGCTACTCACGAAGCGATTTTAAAAGATGTCCTCAGCGGCGACTCGCTTAAGGTGCATTTTCGCAGCGTGGTCGTTGCGGGCGGACCCTGGACCGATGCGCTTCTCGCTACGAGCGGCCTGAGTTTTCCGAAACTCATGGCGACAACGCGCGGATCGCACATCGTCGTTCCCTTCAATAAACTTCCCTCACGCAACGCCGTCGTCATGACCCACCCTAAGGACGGACGCGTGCTCTTCACGATTCCCTTCGGCGAATTTACTGTGATCGGTACGACAGATCTCTTCGACAAGGACGCGCCGGAAAAAGTGGCCATCAACAGCGAAGAGGTCCAGTACCTCATCGACAGTGCGCGTGCCTATTTCCCCGCTCACCCCCTGAGTTTCGACGACGTCGTGAGCACATGGTCGGGTTTGCGCCCGCTCATTGCGCCGCCCGACACGGCTTCGGCCTCGCAGATTTCGCGCGAACATCATCTCGAATGGCGCGACGAAGGTATCGTCGTGATCGCCGGCGGCAAACTCACGACCCATCGCGAGATGGCCGAGCAAACCGTGGACACGCTGTTACGCAAAGCGAGCTCGTGGAAAAATCCCCTCGGCGGAGGATTCCGCCCCTCAAAGACGATGCGGCGGAAATTCCCTCGCATTCGCATGCCGATTTCGAGCGCCGAGCACACGAACGAACCCCTCGGGACATCGGAAGCTGCGAGACTGTCCGTCGCCCAGATACAAGAGATTTGTGCGACACTCGCGGTGCTCAGTCTCGAGGATCTGCTCGTGCGCCGGACCCAAATTTTCTATAAGGAGCCACACAACGGATGGCTCCTGCTTACGAAACTCAAACCGATTCTCTGCGAAGCCCTCGAATGGGACGAGTCCGAATGGACGACGCAGGTCGAAGCTTACCGCGGCTACGTCGAGAAGAACGTGCTCGCTCCCCTCGGTCGCAAGCTTCCCGCGCACGGACACGCTTAAGCATGGCGTTGGAGATCGTCTTCGAGAACGAATTCTGGTGCGCGGCTATCAAACCCACCGGCATGCTGAGCGTCCCCTCACGCATCGGCGAGGACGACGAACGCTCCTGCTTCGGCCCCGCGCTGCAGAAACAAATTGGTGCGCGGCTCTGGCCCGTGCACCGCTTAGATTTCGAAGTCTCCGGAATTCTCATCTTCGCCAAGAACGCCGAAGCCCATCGCGACGCGAACATGTGGTTCGAGACGGGCCTTATCCAGAAAACCTATTCGGCGCTTTCCTCAAATGAGCGCATTGTGCCCGATCCGCGCCTTCATCCGAATTTTTTAGGACTTAAAGATCCTGCCGAGAACAGTGTCGAGTCGTGGTCCGCACCTCTCGTACGCGGCAAACGCCGCAGCTTCGTCGCGCCTCACGGAAAAGAATCTTTCACGCTCGCGAGCTGGAAAAAATCCATAAGCGGGCGCGAGTGGAAGCTTGAGCCGCTGACGGGACGCTCCCATCAACTGCGCGTACATATGGCGCTCGCGGGATTTCCTATTGCTGGCGACGTGCTTTACGGCGCGACGATGCCCTTCAGCGATGGGATCGCGCTGCGCGCATGGAAACTCTCGTTTGCGAAGATCGCAGATGCTCAGCGCCGCGGACTGCCGACGGAACTGAAGATAGCCTGAGTAACGACTATGAGGCTTGACCGAGACCCGAGAGCAACGCTTCTGCGATTTGGCCGAGCGGCAGCACTTGGCAGTCGGCGCCGATTTCTTTTGCCGCACGGGGCATGCCGTAAACAACACTCGTGGATTCGTCCTGAGCGATGGTCCAGGCACCGGATTGCTTGAGTTCCAAGAGTCCCTGAGCTCCATCGCGGCCCATGCCCGTAAGCAAGGCGGCGCTGATCTTTAGACCACGCACCTGAGTCGCGCTTTTGAAAAGATAATCGACGCTCGGCTTGAAGCGATTAACCGGAGCATCGTCACGGATACTCACGAAGAGCTTCGAATCGCGTCTTACGAGCGCGAGTTGAAGACCGCCGGGTGCGATATAAGCGCGACCGGCTTCCACGACCATGCCGTCTTGCGCTTCCACGACTTCGATTTCGCAGTGGCGGTTGAGTGACTCGGCCAGCGCGCGTGAGAAGACCGCAGGAATGTGCTGCACGACGACGATCGGGGGACAGGATTTATTGAAAAGAGGAAGCACTTCGCCCAAAGCGACGGTGCCACCCGTGGAGGACCCGATCAAGATGATGTCTTCGCGGCCTGAAGCGTCGTTGCGTTTATTCCACGCCAGACGGCTCGAAGGTCTACGCGACTTCGACGTGGCACTGAGCGAGACCTTGTCGCGCGAATCGAAAGCGGCGACGAGCGTCGATTCGAGAACGACACGGAACTGCTCGAGATCTTCGTGCGAAGGCTTCTGAAGATATTCAAAAGCGCCGGCCGCGAGTCCTTCGAAGACGAGCGTACCATCTTCCTTGGAAAGACTGGTGAGCAAGACGGCGGGACGCGGATATTCACGCATGAGGTCCTTCAGGACCTCGACGCCATTCTGGCCCGGCATATGGATATCGAGCGTGAGGATATCGGGATTGAGAGCTTTCACCTGCGCGATGGCGGTCAGAGGATCCACGACCTGCGCGATGATCTCCAGATCCGTCGATGCCGACAGCGATTTTTCGATCAGCTTCTGCATGGTGCGCGAATCGTCGACGGTCATAATGCGGATCTTTTGCGAAATTTCCAGGCGTCCCTGTTTCTTTTGGATTTTCAGACGGGGCCCTACGACGACCTTGATGGCCGACGCAAACTCTCCCTGCACAAGGTCTTGCACTCGCAAGGAGAACGAAGGGGGAATATGAAAAGTCCAGCTTCCCGATTTACCCGAGGCCTTAAGCTCCTGAAGACGACGATAGAGCTTCAGTCGGTATTCCTGGTTAATATCGTCCAGACGTAAGCAGGAGATACGCTCGCCGGCATCGTCTCTCCAATGCAAAAGAGCCCAATCGCGCACATCAACGTTCCATCCTTCGGCGAGATCCGAGACGTTCGCCCATTTCAGGCGAAGATCGTCGATTTTGAACCGATCGTTCACGCCGCAGAGTCCTTACGCAATTTTCTGATTCCTGCGAAGACTTCGGCGGAAAGAGAAGCGTAGCTGGTAGCGGGCGCTTGCTCGACCCAGGGAAGTTTCGCGAGAGGAGCGGTATCGCGGGTTTCGTCGACAAGGACATAGGTCGCCGAGACTCGCTCTAGCGTTTTTACGACTTCGGGCGCACAGCTCGTGAGGAGAGCGGCGAATCCGTTGACGCCTCCGAGATGTTTATCGTAAGCGAGCCCTAGAAACTCCGCCGTGGAACAAAGGTAGTGCGTGCCCGCAGCGAAAGATCCGTCGCGCGGCAGGGGCGCGATCGGGCGACGCGAGGCTTTTCTAATTTTCTCCTCGAGCGCTGGAAGTTCCGCACGGCTTTCGAAGATCCACAGCACGGGTGGAGATTGAGATTCGAGTTCGAACGAGCGTGCCAGCGCGACCACGTCCGCGGAAGCGTTTCCAGACCCCACTTCGATGGCGCGCAGGCGGCTCGCGACGTCTGAGATCACGGCGTCGCGGCTGAAGCTGCGGTCAAGTTCGAGGGACGTTTTGGCCCCACTCCATTGAGTCAGAGTCTTCGCTTTGGAAAGGATTTCTCCCGCGCTTTCTTTCATGCGCGCCAGATCGGGCTTCTCGACGTAGTCCTTCGCGCCCAGTTCCAACGCGCGGGTCGCGAGACCCTTGTCTTCACGACTGACGGAGGAAACCACAAGTACGGGAGGATGCGAATTTTTCTTGTAGACCTGCTCGAGGAACTCGATGCCGCCCATGACAGGCATGTGGATGTCGAGCGTAATCAGATCATAAGATCCGAATTGCAAGAAACCGCGTGCCTCTTCGCCGTGCGACGCGAGGTCGACGTGACCGAAGCTCTTGTCCTCGGTGAGGATCTTCTTAAGAAGTTTCTGGATGGTCGGTGAGTCGTCGACCACCAAGGCTCGCAGAGGAGCCGGTGCCGCGACGGGTTTCGGAGCGACCGTGAGCACGGGCTGCGATATCGCTGCCATGCCCTTGCGGGATGGGATCTGGTAGGACGAAGGCCCCGCACGGAGCAGGCCCAGCGTCTCCGCGGGAATGGGCTCCGACAGACCGGTGATGAAAAGCGCGTTGTCGTTCATGGCCGACATGATGTCTTTCGTAATTGAAAATATTTTCTGTTCTTCGAAATAGATGAAGACGTTGCGACAGAAAACCACGTCAAAAGGACCGTGCTGTTTGGTAAACGCTCCGATTTCGAGGAGGTTGACTTCGTGCCACGAGATTTTCTCGCGTAACGATGGCTTGGCCTTGGCGAAGTGAGCGATGTCGCCCGTTCCGCGCGACCAATGGCTACCGAGATAGGCCATCGGAATACTTTGAACTTCTTTGACCGGATAGACCCCGTTGGATCCGTAACGAACAGACTCGCCGTCGATATCTGAAGCGAAGATCTTAAAATCCACGCCGTGAGCTTGTTTCAGATGGAGGTCGAGGAACATGCTCAGCGAATACGCTTCTTGTCCGCGGCTCGAGGCAGCGGACCAGATTTTGAGCGTGCTACCGGCTTTGAGTTCGCCCGCCTGCTTCTTCTGAGCGATCCAACCTTGAAGCACGTCGAAATGCTGGAACTCGCGGAAAAAGAACGTGTGGTGCGTGGTCATCAGACCTTTGAGCGCGCGACGTTCTTCCTGCTCGTGCTTTTTGAAGTGTTCTTCATAGGATTCGAGGTCCTTAAGTCCCAAACGCAAAAGCCTCGAGCGGAGTCGAGTCTCGATCGTGGAAAGATTTTTTTCTTCGACGCGATTACCGGTTTCCTCAGTAACGACTCGTGCGACTTTGAGAACACAGGAATGCCAAACTTTAGTCACCATCACCTCTACTACGACGCAAAATCAGATTAAAAATCTTCAAAACGGGGATCATTGGACGAGGGGACTTCGGGGTCACGCATGCCCACGACTTTTTTCTCGACGAGCGTGCTCCCTTTAGGCGCGAGACGCGACTTCTGCTGTTTCTTATCTGCGAGCGAGATCACGTTCTTCCGAGCTTCGTTTTTTTTGGCGGGTTTCTCCGTGGCGTGCATCCCATGATCCGTCCCGTCCGAAGATCCCTCCACAAAAGTGACGAGGCTGTCGACGAGGCCGTTCAGGTCACCCGCTTGCAAGCTGAGGGCTTCGGCTTGCGACGAGCTTTCCTGCGAGACCATCGTGTTCTGCTGAGTAACTTGATCGAGTTGATTCACAGCCTTCGTAATCTCCTGGATGCCTTGCGCCTGTTCGCGCGAGGCGTTCGAGATCTCGGTCACCATATCGTTAACCGAATTGACTTGGCTCATGATTCTTTCGAGAGCATCGCGGCACTTGTGCGCCGTCGACTGGCCAATAGCGACTTTTTCGCGACCGAGTTCGACGAGGCGATCCACCTTCTGGGTGGTTTTCTCGACGATGGCTTCGACCTTTTTCATGCTGCCGGTGAGCATGCTTGAAATTTCTTTGGCCGCGTCGCCGCTCATTTGCGCGAGGTTGCCGACTTCTTCGGCGACGACCGCGAAACCTTTGCCGTGCTCGCCAGCACGAGCCGCTTCGACCGAGGCGTTGAAGGAGAGAAGCTTCGTCTGGAAGACAATATCGTTGATGACTTTAGTCTTCTCGCCAATCTCACCAATGACTTTGACGATTTCGGCGATCTCCTTGTTGCCCGCTTCCATCTGTTGAAGGATCTCGTCGTTGCTAGCTTTGATCTGCCCGATGGCGTCGATCATTTCACCGACGGTCTTGCGACCCTCTTCGGCTTCGCGGCGACTCAGTGTCGAAGCTTCGCGCGATTTGGATGCGGCTTCAGCGTTCTGATTGACCATCGCCGAAATTTCCTCAACGCTGGCGACAGTTTCCTGGAGACTCGCTGCTTGTTCGGTCGCCGCTTCCGAGAGCTCGGTACTGGTAGATGCGATGTGACTCGATGCCGCCGCAAGGTCCTCGGAGCTCTTGCCGAGTCCTTGAGCCAGAAGTACAAGTTTGCGCGACATGCTGCCAGCGACGCCCCAACC
>JBDSDI010000040.1:0-9164 GCA_039920645.1 Bdellovibrionota bacterium
CGTGCGCTGGATCACTCTGCAGGGCAGTCCCGCTTCTTTGGCGCCTGTCTTTGTTCCTAAGGATTTTCCCTGGAACCGCAGTGGTTCCGTACGCGAACTCGGTCTGCGTTACAAAGCCGACGGCATCGTGGTCCTCAGTTCCAAAGGCGCGCAAGTCGATCTTCGCTGGTACTCGGTCAGCGACGGCCAGCCGCTTTATTTCGAAAGTCTCTATGTGCCCGCTTCGTCGGGAACAGTGGCTCAAGACGCCGAACGCAAAAAGCGTCTGCGCGAATGGCTCAGCGATATTTGGAACCGCATTCCGGGCCAGGGTTACGTCGTCAAACGTGATATCACTACGCTCGAAATCGAAGGCGCTTCGAACGAAGCTCTCAAAGTCGGAGATCAGATTTCTCTGCTGCGGCTGAAAGATATCAAACGCCATCCCGTTTTGAAAACACTCGTTGGTTTCGAGTCCACTCAGACGGGAACAGCGACCGTTACTGCTCTGGGGAAACCTTTTTCCACCGCGCGCGTCGACTATGAATCAGATCTCGATCCGATTCATGAGGGGGATCGTTATCTCCACAAAGACGCGAAGCCTGCCGTTTCCGCTGTCGACAAAGCAGTCGCTCCCAAGATCGACGCGGACACCCCAGGCGACGCTCTTTTTGGCGCGCTCGGCGAGCAGCATATTTTCGATATCAGTCCCCGCATCGGTGTCGGATTCCTGAGCTACGAAGAGCGTGTCGACGGGCAAGTCTACAAAATGAAAACGCTGTCCCTATCGTACGGACTGCGCGCTGATCTCTTTCTGACGAACGCGTGGTACGCGGCTTTTCAATTCGACCAAGGTGGCGCGAAATATGGAACGCCCCCGAGCGACTACGCCGCGACCGAACTCTCGAGCGGGTGGTCCAATACGCATATGTTCTCGGGGTATCGCATGCCTCTTTCCGAGTATGCGGGCGAAGGCAATACGGAACTCGATTTTTTCGGCGGCTATTCGCGCTTTGGTTTCAAAGCCGAGCAATTATCATCGGCCGTCGCTCCGAGCGCGAAAACCTATTCGGGACTCGATTTCGGCATGGCGGTGCACATTCCACTTCAAACGAAGTTCATCTCGGAAGTGGGCTTCACGCGTATGCTCGGCGCCTTTCTCAAAGAAGACAGCCTGACGAGCGGCTCAGCTTCGAGCAACAGCGCATGGAGTTTTTGGGCGAAGCTTCGCATTAAAGCCGAAGAGCATTCGGAATTCGGCGGAGCCTACGAAGTCTTTCAAGGAAGCAGCAGCTTCGAAGGTACGGGAACGCGAGCGACACCCGCGCTTTCGGCTAAGGCGACGTCACAGCGTTCGGCCTTTTATTACAAACAAATGTTTTGAGATCGCGCGCGCGAGTGTTTCGTTCGCGCGCGAATAATTACTTGTTGATATGCGAACGGTCGAAGCGAGCTTTTTGTTTGTTAAACCAATCGCGGAATTTGTCGTAGCCTTCGTCGAGTTCAAGAAGGTTATCGAGTTGCAGGTAGTCCGTGCGAACCGTGACTTTTTCTTTCTCGGCGTTGTAGTAGCTGAAGTCGTCTTGGTTCAGTTCGACAGCTTCGATCCATGATTTCATGGCGTCTTTGAGCCACATCGGCACATGACGCAAGTCGGCTTCGCGCGTGAAATTCAGGAGTTCCATTTTGATGTCATGCTGATTCATTGTTGTTCTTTTATCTTATGAATCAGCCATTTGTGAAGTCGTGAGTTCGAGGAAAGGATTTCTCCTTCAAAAAGATCGAGCGAAGTTCCGTCATGGCGCGTCACAAACCCGCCTGCTTCTTGGACAAGAAGGGTTCCAGCCGCAATATCCCAGGCGGAAAGTCCCCATTCCCAGTAGGAGTCGATTCGGCCCGCTGCGACATAAGCAAGGTCCAAGGCGGCCGAGCCGTCCCGACGGACTCCGAGGGTCTGTTCCGTGAGGCTTTTGAAGAGATGGAAGCTTTTGTGATCTTCCGTCGAACGCAGCGACGCAAAGCCCGTGGTGAGTAGGGCCTCTTGAGGATTGTCGACCGCGCTCACGTGAAGGCGTTCGCGTCCGAGCCACGCTCCATGGGTGCGGGCGGCGTGAAAAAGCTCGCCCGAAACGGGGTTGTACGTTACGGCCGTCTGGACTTGAAGGCCCGACGGTGTGCGTTCCACGAAAGCGATCGTGCAGCAGAAGAAGGGATAGGAACGCGAGAAGTTGGTGGTGCCGTCGATGGGGTCGAGGAGCCAGAAGCCGTGTTTACCCTGCGCTTGATCGCGTGGATGGATCTTAAGGGAGGAGGTCGATTCTTCGCCGATGATTGCCTCACCGGGAAAACTTAGCGTGAGTTTCTCTAGAAGGGCATCTTCGACGCGTCTGTCGTAGACCGTGACGATGTCGCGGAAGGAGGTCTTCGCGGAGGTGCCCAATTCGCGACGGCTCGCGCCAGGGGTAGGCGAGTATCCTTCGAGGAGCAAAGGTCGCAGGGAAAGGACAATGCGTTGGGCTTCTTGGTTTCGGTCGAGCAAGGAAATCATGCAAGCCACGATTTAGTTTTCGCTGAGCTCGCCCGCGAGCGGTGCGAGGAACTTTCCGCGGAAGGTTTGTAGTGAACAGCCGTGTCCCAGCAAAATCATCATTTTGGTGAGGGCCGCTTCCCAGGTCATGTCTTGAGCGGAGATTGCGCCGGCGTTGAGGGCTGCGCGACCGGTGCCGTAAAGACTCAGGTCGACGCGACCGTAGAGCGCTTGCGAACAGATGACGGTCGGAATGCCGTGCTCGGTGAGGTGCCGGATCAGGTGGGCAACCGAGCCTTCGCCGAGCGGGATGTCGCCGGGTCCAAAAGCCTGAAGCACGAGTCCTTTGATATTTTTGTCTGTCAGCGTGAAGAAGGTTTCAACGTCGAAGCCCGGGAAGAGACTCATGCAGGCAACGCGTGTTTCAAGACGGTAATCAAAGGAGTACGGGCCTTCGGGAAGCTTGGTGTTCGAGTACTCCGTATGGGCGCCGACTTTTGCGAGCGCGGGGAAGTTCGGAGAGTCGAAAGCTCCGAAGCTCGGGATGGAAAGTTTCTTCGAGCGATTGCCTCTCATGAGAAGCGAATCGAAGAAGATACAGACTTCGTTGTAGCGGCCTTCGACGGCGAGCTCGACGGCGTAGATAAGGTTGCGGGGCGCATCGGAACGGGCATCCACGAGAGGGCGCTGAGATCCGGTGAAGATGATGGGTTTCTTAGGGTTGACGATCATGTAGCTGAGCGCGCTCGCGGTAAAGGACATCGTGTCCGTACCGTGAACGACGACGAATGCGTCCCACTTGTCCATGCACTCGTCGATCCGACGGGCGAGAGTGATCCAATCCGAAGGACGAATATTGGAGGAGTCTTTGTTGAAAAGAATCTCGACGTCGACGTCGGCGAGTTCGAAAATACGAGGCGCGTGTTTCAGTAGGCTTTCTTTGAAACGAATGGCGTCTTCGGGCTCACCGGTAAGATTCATTCCCAAGGTTCCGCCGGTGTGAATGATGAGAAGTTTCTTTTTATTCGTCATGTGAGCCTCACGAATTGTCCGAGCCGAAGTCCGACGCTTGAATTCCGTATTTCTGCATTTTCCGGAGAAGAGTGTTCTTTGGAATACCCGCACGGTCGCAGGTCTGATTGATGCGTCCCTTATTTTGTTTCAAGGCGCGCGCGATGAAATCTTTTTCGAAGTCTTCCTTGGCGGCGCGGAAGTCGAGGCCTTGCGGCTTCGGAGCTTCCGATTCGTCGAAAGGTAGGTTCCAACCTTCTTCTTTATCGAGGAGCGCTTCGCGGATGTGATCGGGGAAATCTTCAATCTTGATCTGATCGCTGTCCGTCAACACGAAGGCATGCTCGACCGAGTTCTCGAGTTCGCGAATATTCCCGGGCCATGAATAGGTCATGAGCTGTTTGGCGGTTTCCGGCGCGAGGCTGGTAATCGAGCGAGCGTGTTTCTCGTTGAAGGTCTTGATGAAGTGCGCGACGAGGGCGGGAATGTCGTCGACCCGCTCGCGCAAGGGTGGGAGGAAGACGGGCATGACGTTGAGACGGTAAAAGAGGTCGTTACGGAAGCGGCCCTCGGTCATCATCTTCTCGATGTTGCGATTCGTAGCCGCGATGATGCGTACGTCGACAGGAAATTCACGGTTCGAACCGACGGGATTCACTTTCCGTTCCTGGAGTACGCGCAAGAGTTTTACCTGCACGGCTGTCGGAAGTTCCGCGACTTCGTCGAGGAAAAGCGTTCCCCCGGAAGCAAACTGAAAGCGTCCGATCTTGCGTTGATCGGCGCCCGTGAAGGCGCCTTTCTCGTGGCCAAAGAGTTCGCTTTCGACGAGCGCTTCGGGAATCGCGCCGCAGTTTACCGCGACGAAGGGTTTCGAACGTCGCGCCGAGTGCGCGTGGATGGCGCGAGCCACGAGCTCTTTGCCGGTACCGTTTTCTCCGCGGATCAGGACGCTGGTGGTGACCTTGGCGAGACGATCGATGAGTTCGAACACACGTTGCATGGGTTTCGAACCGCCTACGAAATCCGTGGACGAGCTCTCTTTGGGCGACGAGAGCGTAACCTTCTCGCCGAGTTCGCGAGCGTGCAGAGCTTCGTCGATGATCTCGTCCAAGCGTTCCATCTTGAGGGGTTTCTCGATGTAGTCGAAAGCGCCCATTTGCATCGCTTGAACGGCGTCTTTGACGTTAGCGTGCGCGGTCACGAGGACGATGAAGGATTTGGAATTGTGGGATTTGATCTGGGCAAGCGCTTCGAGACCGCTCTTGAGGGGCATGCGAACGTCGAGGAGCACGAGATCGTAGTTGTTCTCGACGCAAAGTCTGAAGGCCGAGTCTCCGTCCTGAGCTTCGTCAACATCGAAGCCTCGGCGCGCGAGCGGACCGCGGAGGCCGTCACGGAGTTCTTTTTCGTCGTCGGCGATCAACACTCTCGGGTTAGAGCTCATCGAGGGCGATCCTAGACGCTGTTCGGGAGACTGGCTAGGGCGCTTTTATAGCGATTCGAGGGGCAAGGCGACGCGGACGACCGTCCCGTGGGTCCCCTCGGGGAAGTATTCCTGAACGGGATCTTCGGCCGAAACTTTTTCTCCCGCGCAGCGGGAAAGGATCGTGATTCTGCCCGAGTGTTTTTCGGCGAAGAAGGCCGAAAGGTAGAGGCCGAGTCCCGTCCCTTTGATGGGTTGATCGTGAGGAATTTTTTTGGAGTCGGTCGAAAAGAAGCGCTGCATGACTTTCGAGCGGTCTTGCGGATCGATGCCGCCTCCGAAATCCTGGACCTCGAACCAAACTCCGGGTTGCGGCGGCGTGAGCTCGCTGAGCAGGTCGGCTTCGCCGCAGCGAATGAGGATTTGTGAATCGCTATCGGAATACTTCAAGGCGTTGTCGACGAGATTGTGGATGACTTCTCGGATGAGGGTGGCGTCGAGATCGAGCAAAAAGAGGGGCTCGAGTTCGGTGGTGATACTCACGTTGCGCTCGCTCGCGTGGTCGCGTAAAGATTTGAGCGATTCTTCCACGAGTTTCACGAGATCGGTCGGTTTTTTCTGGATACGGAAGTCGCGACTCTCAATGCGGTTGAGCAGGAGGAGAGTTGCGATACTGCGTTGAAGCTGAGAGTTCGCGGAAAGGGCTTTGCGCACGAGCTGATTCTGTTCGGGATCGAGATGCGAAACCTTGCCCACGTCGGCGAGTTGTTCGAGGAGACTTTGAATGCGCGCGATCGGCGTCTTGAGGTCATGCGAAACGAGCGACAGAAAGTGGTTCTTAAGGTCGTCAAGCTCGCGCAGGAACTCGGTCTCGCGTTCGAGTGCCCATTGGTTTTTCTCGCGCCTTTCCAGCTGGTCGGCCATGCCGAGAACGTAGGAAAGACCGAGTCCGATCAGCGGAGCCGCGAGCGGAAGTACGAAGCGCATCTGATCGAAAAAAATCAGTGAGAGTACGAAATAGAAAAGCCCCGATCCGAGCAGTACGAGTCCCGAGAGCCAGATCGGAAACCGATAGATGAAAAGCATGAAGAGCGAAACCAGGGCAAGGGTGATGAGGATCTGACTGAGGTAGCTCGCAGAATTCAGAGAGCGGTTTTCCTTGAAGTTTCCGAGCACGTTTAGCAGGACGCCGAAGCTTGAGAGGTGACCCGAAGGCGTGTCGAAGGAGAAGGGTGGAACGGGTTCCGTCGGAAGCAGCACGAGAATTTTGTCTTGGCTGATTGGGTTCGGCGGTAGGACGCTCTTGGGTGAGAATCGGGGAATCGAATTCTGCGGCCCGTAATAGTAGGGCATGTAAGTCTCGGGATGGATCGTCGTGTTCGGCGCGAACCAAACCTTGAATGGAGTCTGAAGATCCATAAACGAACTGAGAGCATAGAAATTATTGATCTCCAGAGTATGGCAATACTGCGGTTCCCCCGTCGGAAGATTCACGAGCAGACATTCTGAAGGTTGTAGTGACTCGAGAAGCTTGGGGAGAAGTTCGGCGATTTGTGACGGCGCGATTTGGTAGACCTGGATTTTGTCCGGAAGAGGGCGGGGACCCCTCAGCTCGTACATTCCCCCGAGAAAGAGAGAATCCAGGCCGCTCATAGGGAGAAAGCCGATGAGGGCCGCAGGGATGATTCTCAAGAAGCTCTTGAAAAAGTTTTTGAGGTCCCGCACGGCTTAGGGAATAGGCGCTCGCCGACGCGCTGGCAACACGATATGATCGGGATATGACTCAAGCCATGATCGTCGATTCGTCGGAGCTGTGGGCTTCGGAACTCAAGGCTCACTTGGAAAAGCTGGGTCTTCAGGTCGCCTCATGGCAGACCAAGGGAACGGGATGGACCGAAAGTCTTAAGAATACCTCCATCAAATGGATCTTCGTGGACGACCAGCTTCCTTCGCGTTCAGGACTGAAATGCATCGAGAAACTTCACGAAGCGCGGGTATTCGGTGGCCATATCGTTTTCATGCATTCGATTCAAGGAGCTGCGGCAGCGCAGCTCGAACTCTCTGCATTCATGTGGGGCGCGCGTTTCGTCCTGCGCAAACCGTTTCGTCTTGCGGAGCTGCGCAAGATCATCGAGCAGATCACGCCCATCGCGCGACCGCACGATCCTTGATCAGAATCGAGCACCAACGACGAATGACGAGCTCCAGTGGTTACGGCTGGCGCGGATCTGACTCGCGTAGAAGTTGAGCTGCGTGAGGAAAGAGCCCCATTCGATCATCGAAGAGAATCCGACTGCGGGGTAAGCCGCGGCGCTGAGATCCGAATCGCCCGTCTGAGCGATGCGAACGTCGAGAACCGCGAGCACTCCGTTTTTCCATAGCGAATCCTTGCCGATGCGTTCGCGGTGGAAGAGGCCTTGTTGGATCTGGACCACGCGGAGGGGTGAATCGAGGTTGATGAGTTTTTGCAGGTAGGCGATTTCCGTCTCGATGAAGATCGGCTGGTAGGCAAGATCCCATCCAAATCCGATGCGACCCTCATAGCCCACTCCGTTGTAGGTGCGGTCGAGATATTGCGTGCAACCACTCGTTGAGGCTGCAGTGCAAATTTTGTCCTGGAATGACGTGAAGTTGCCGCCGCCTTTGACGCTCATGCGGAAAAGTGAGGTCGCTTTTTTGCTCGGCACCCGTTGCGAAGGTGTGGAGGGATTGGGAACTTCTACCGGAAGGCTCGCGGCACTGTCGGAGCCGGCGTCGTCGTAGGGATAGTCTTGTGCAAAACCGGATGAGGATGTTGCAAGAGCGAAAAGAGTCATAAGAAGTGGAATCGATTTCATTCCTCGATTCTATGGTCAGACCGCCATGTCGGCAAATCGCTCGGCGTGGCAGAAAATAAAAAAACCCCGCGATCTGGTTGAGGAGTGCTCCACCAAATCGCGGGTAACGGCAGAAGGGCGGCACTCGATGCCGCGCCCTCAATTATCAGTATCAGAAGGGAGGTTCCTCAACCAAGTGGTGAGGTCGGGACTCTCCAGTCGCCCTCCCGCCTAAAATCCTTCTTTATCTCTATTAGAGTAGCTTAAGTGCTAAGGCGGTGTTCTGGTTGGCTTGGGCAAGTGTCGCCACCGATGCTTGTTGCACGATGGAGTTCTTGGCCAAATCTGCCGCCTCTTTTGCGAAGTCCGTATCACGAATACGACTGTTTGCTGCTGTCAGGTTCTCCTCGTAGACTCCGAGGTTGTTGATCGTTGCACCCATACGACTTTGGATTGCACCGAAGCTAGCTCGCATCGTACCCACTTTGTTTAATGCCTGGTCGATGTTGTCGAGTGTGCTTCGTGCATCTGCTTTGGTTTCTACGCCGAGGCCGCTGAGCCCGAGAGCGCTAGCGCTTGCGTTCGCTTCGCCTGCGTTGAAGGAGATGACGTTGTTATCCCCGCCTCCGGTACCCACTTGGAAGTCGAGCACCCCCGCGGAACCGTTCAACAGTTTCGTGCCGGAATATTCTGTGGTGTCCGAAATGCGATTCATTTCCGTGAGCAGTTGCTTCACTTCGACGTTGACGAACTTACGTTCGGTTTCGCCGACAGTGTCAGACGCTGCTTGGGTCGCCAGTTCTCGAACACGGATAAGGATGTTGGAAGTTTCTCCGAGCGCGCCGTCTGCGACCTGCATGAAGGAGACGCCATCTTGCGCGTTTCGCTGCGCTTGAGCGAGACCGCGAATCTGACCGCGCATCTTTTCGGAGATTGCGAGGCCCGCGACGTCGTCGGACGACTTGTTGATGCGCTGGCCGCTGGACAGACGCTGCATCGATGTTTCGATGGCACCGCTGTTCTGCTTCAATTGCCTTTGCGCGTTAATACTCGGGACGTTTGTTGCTATACGAAGACCCATGATTAAAACCCTCCCCAAAGCCGTCGTTCTCAGGCGACAGCTGTTTTGTTGCGGGTGCTCCTGAAGGCCTAGGCACTACGGCCCGCCTTCAATTACACACCGCGTTATATTTTGCATATCGACACGGCGCGCAAGAAACTTTAGCGCAGTGCGTTATTCAGCAAAAATAGGGTTAAGGGCCTGGGATAAAAAGGAAAAATAGCTGAAGCGGCGCCTTTGATTCGAGTTTTTTTTGATGAAGAGATGATGAAGGATGCCGAGGAAGGCTTTAAAGCGGCGCCTAGGACGCATAACAAATCGGATTTCAAAAAAAAAGCGACTTCCCAG